>CANRPV010000045.1 GCA_947632575.1 uncultured Eggerthellaceae bacterium
GCCGTCACCGGAATGGCCTCCTCATCAACCTGCATGTCCACCTGCGACTGCTCCGCTAGCTCATTGAGCGTGGAGGCAAGACCTCCTCGAGTGGGATCTCGAAAGCAGCGCGTATCCGGAGCCGCCTGCAGCACCGCCTCGACCAGACGGTTCAGAGGAGCCGCATCGCTTTGAACCGGGGCCGAGAAACCCAAACCCTCCCGGCAGCTCATGATGGTGATGCCATGGTCTCCCATGGTGCCACTCACCAAGATCTTGTCTCCCGGCTGGCACTGCGTACCACTGAGTCGGCGCCCGGCAGGCAAAACGCCGATACCGCTCGTGTTGATATAGACCCCGTCGCCGTGGCCGCGATTGACCACCTTCGTATCCCCCGTGACGATGCGCACGCCCGCCTCTTGGGCACTCTCAGCCATGGAATGACAAATCTTCCGAAGATCGTCGAGGGGATATCCTTCCTCCAAGATGAAAGCCGCGCTCATATAGAGCGGTCGAGCCCCGCTGGTGGCCACATCATTGACCGTGCCACATACGGCAAGACGCCCGATGTCCCCTCCCGGGAAAAAGTGCGGCGTCACAACGAAGCTATCCGTCGAGTAAGCAAGACGCTGTCCCTCTTGCAAGACGGGTAACAAGGCCGCGTCGTCGCCTTGAAGCAGTTCGGGGCCACCGTAGGCTTCGAAGAAGAGCTCATCGATGAGGCGCTTCATCATAAGGCCGCCACTTCCGTGTCCCAAAAGCACCTCTTGGGGAGTACGCGCGGACGAAGAGCTAACGCCTGCAGAAGTGGCTTGGGTGGTGGGAATATGGTTGGAATCTAGCACGGTAGACCTTTTCAATAATTAACGAGGTGATCAGTCGGTGGTGGTCAAAACCAGCTTCCCGTGGCGCACGCCTTTGGTGCCAAGAATCTGGTTGGAGATGACTTTGACCAACTCCGCCTGCCCCTTGATGACGATAACCTCAAGGCAGGTGTGAGCGTCCACGTGGATATGGAGACTTGCCACGATGGATTCGCAATGCTTGTGCTGGATCTCGTGGAGCTTCTCCTGCAAATCCGAGCCATGGTGGTCGAAAACGATGGTCAAGGTTCCCATGACATGAGCGCCCGGAACGACCACATCCTCCTCGTCGAGGGCATCACGCACCAGATCACGCACGACCTCGCTCCGATTTATCCCCGTTCCGCGTTTGGCTACCAGCCCATCGAAACGCTCAAGAAGGTCACTTGGCATGGCGACGGAAAAACGACTGAGATTCTGACCCATTCTTATACCTAAAGATCGTTGTGCCTCAAGGATTGCTCGATTAAAGAATTGTCTGATATCGCCCGATTAAGAATTTACGCGTTAAAAAGCTACACGAGCGAGACACTCACTCCGGAAGCCAGCTCAGCATCGCTTTCCAGAGCGTCTTTTGCCTCATCGAGCATAGCCCGAACATCATCGAGAAGGGCTTGCGCCTGATGCATCTTCTCGCTCACGGTCGTAAATCCGGCGTCTTCAGCCTTATGAGCTAGATTGTGAGTCCATCTCCGCTCAAGCTTCAGATGATCATCGATCTGCTCGACCATCATCTCAAACTGCCCAATATTCACGCCATTCGTGCACATGGAAACCGTCGCCTCCCATAGCTTTTCCGATAAAACTCTCTCTTTTCTCTTTAGTATATAGTTTGTTCAAACTTATTTCCCTCGAACCAAAGGTTTCGTGTGAAGAATTCAGCGGATAGTAACATATATGAGGTGAATGCCCTTTCGGTGCTCAACGCCTACGAGGATCTCATCGAAGGTGATACCAATTCATCGGTGTTGGTCATCAGTGCCAAACCGCTTTCCTCCCAAGCTCGGAAGGCTCTGGAGAAATCCGCGGAATACCTTGGCTATCTGTCGGATGCGATCGCCTGGGCGTTAACCGCGCTACCAGACGCGGCTCTTTCGCTAGGAACTCGTGATCTCCATCTTCTCGTGGAGGGACTCGATCCCCTCTTTGTCATAGCCACCGACGCCTCATCAGGTGAGCTGCTAGGCCAGGCCTATGGCGTGAAGATCGCGCCTGACACCTTGAACCGCGTGCTGGGTCGCAGTGTCCTTTGTCTGAAGGATTTCGAGGGATCCCTCAAAAATGAAGATGCCAAGCAACGGGCTTGGCATCTTCTGAAACAATTACCTAAACGTTCTTTGGGCTAAGCGCCAGGTAAGCGCCAGGTAACACATGGCGAAGCGCACGCAAAACTCGATCTATCAGATCCAGCCTCGCACCAAAGCGCGGCGTTCACATGCTGCTAGCGTATTATCCTTCGACGACAGCCTCGGCCTTGTCCAAAAGCTCACCCACCTCATCGATCGTGGCAGCCTCGGCATAGATACGCACCAGCGGCTCGGTGCCGGAGGGACGCATCATGACCCAGGCGTCGCCCTCAAGCAACAGCTTCACGCCATCGCGACGATCGATGTCGATGACCTTCTTGCCCGCGAACTCCTCGGGAGCATAGTGAGGGACGGTCTCGGCCTTGAAGGTGGCCATTTGCTCATCGGTGATGGTCAGGCCCTTGCGGGCGAATTCGAGACGGCCGATCTCGTCGAACATATCCTGAACCAGCTGACCGAGATCCTTGCCACGCTGCGCCATCATTTCGCTTAACAGCAGCGCCATGAGCAATCCGTCGCGCTCTTTCACATGATCGGGCAGGCCGATGCCACCGGACTCCTCTCCGCCGATCATGACGCCGCCCTTTTCCATCTCGCCGTAGATCCACTTGAATCCCACCGGCGTCGAAACGAGCTCAAGTCCGAGACGACGGCACATGCGATCGAGCATGGCGGAGGCGGTAATGGTGGAGACCACCTTACCCGTGGCTTTGCGATCCTCGACCATATGCTCCACCAGCAGCGTGATGATGCGATGGGGATTGACGAAGTTGCCCTCGGAATCACCCGCGGCGATACGGTCGGCGTCGCCATCGTTCACGAAGAGGGCGTCATATCCCAGCTCCTTCACCTTGGCCAGACCGCGGTCAACCCAAGGTGGAATGGGCTCCGGATGTAAACCATCGAAGGTGGGATCGGTCGCGTTGTTGATCTCACAGACCTCAACACCCATATCTCGCAGCATATCCGCCAGATAATGACGACCGGCACCAAAGAGCGGATCCACTACCACCTTAAGACCAGCGCCACGGATAGCCTCCACGTCAACAGTGTTGCGGAGAGCGTCCAGATAGGCGCTCATCAAATCCACTTCCTCAAAAGAACCGCGACGATCGGTGGGCACGGTGCCCAAGGCTGCCTCGACCCTATCGGTGAACTCCTTCGGGCTCGCTCCACCATCAGCCATGCGCAGTTTCACGCCGAGATATTCGGCGGGATTGTGGCTACTGGTGAGCATGATGCCGCCCACGGCATCGTCATCATGAGCCACGGACCAGCACAGTGCGGGCGTCGGGCAATAGTCCTTGGTGAGCTTCACCTTAAAGCCATGGGACGCCGCCACCCCAGCGGCCAGTTGAGCATAGCTATGGGCATCTCGACGACAATCATGGCCGATGATGATGGTTCCCGGATTTTCCACCGAACGACCAGCCTCTTCGGCACACTCCTTAAATACGCGCGCCGCTGCGTCCACAACTAAAACGACATTATCTTCCGTAAAGTCCTCACCGATGATGGCTCGCCATCCGTCGGTGCCAAAATGAATACCTGCCACGGTGCCCCCTTTCCTCTTCAGCTATCATAACACCTAAGATTTCGCTGAGGTCATGGTACAGCGGAGCGGCGCTAAAGGCGCGGTACAAGAGTAAAGGAAACGATCATGTCAAATAAATCCCTCGCAAAGAGCCCCGACCAGCTATGTGTTTTGGTGACAGGAGGCGCCGGTTTCATCGGTAGCCACACCTGCGTCGAGCTTCTCGAGCGCGGCTACAAGGTAGTCGTGGTGGACAACCTGAGCAACTCCAACGAGGAAGCTATCGCAAGAATTCGCACCATCACGGGCACCGAAGAGGGAGAGGCCGCCAAGCGCCTGCATTTCTATCAGACCGACATCCTCGATCGCGATGCTCTCGACGAGATTTTCACCGCCCATGACATCGACGTCATCATCCATTTCGCCGGATACAAAGCCGTCGGCGAAAGCGTCCAGAAGCCTCTGGAGTACTACTGGAACAACATCGGCGGAACCTTGGTGCTCTGCGACGTGGCACGCAACCATGGCGTGAAGAACATCGTCTTCTCCTCAAGCGCCACCGTCTACGGCGACCCCGAGGTCACGCCGCTCACCGAATCAAGCCCCAAGCGTGGCGCCACGAATCCCTATGGCCAGACCAAATCCATGCTCGAGCAGATCCTGACCGATCTCTACATCGGCGACCATGAGTGGGACGTAGTGCTTCTTCGCTACTTCAACCCCATCGGCGCCCATGAGAGTGGCATGATCGGCGAGGATCCTCAGGGTATCCCCAATAACCTGCTTCCCTACGTGGCTCAGGTGGCGGTGGGACGCCTGGAGAAGGTCAACGTCTTCGGCGACGACTACCCCACTCCGGATGGAACCGGCGTGCGCGATTATATCCATGTAGTCGATCTGGCTCGTGGTCATGTGGCCGCCCTGGATTGGATGGGCGGAAAAGTGGGAACCGGCGAGCCTTTAGGCATCGGATCCATTCAAGGAGAGCCTGCTCCCGATGGTGATCGTCGCGGCGTCGGCATCTTCAACCTCGGCACCGGCACTGGCTCAAGCGTTTTGGACGTGATCCATGCCTTTGAGCGTGCCTGCGGACATCCTATCCCCTATGAGATCAAAGAGCGCCGCCCCGGCGATGTGGCCGAGACCTATGCCGCCTGCGACAAGGCGCGCGACGAACTGGGTTGGGTCGCCGAATATGACCTCGACCGCATGGTGGAGGACAGCTGGCGTTGGCAATCAATGAACCCGATGGGCTATAACGTGTCCGATGGAGAGAGCGCCTAGGGCAGCACCTAAGGTATCCACAACCCAATCCCACGGATCGCAGAAGCGGCCGGGTACGAAATACTGGTGGATCTCATCGCTCACGCCATAGAGGCTGGCGATGAGAATAGCCAGAAGCGTCGCCTTGATCGGCGAGAACTTGCCGGTGAGCGCCCAGACGAGCAACATCCCGAAAACCAGATACTCGAGGAAGTGAGCCAGAGGAGACACCAGATCGATGCTGGTGCCAAAGAGGCTTTGCTGCACATCGTCGAGAAAGCGCCGGATCATGGAGATAAGTCCGGTGCCTGTAGAGAAATCGTCTTGGGTGAAGGCGGACATACAAAAGATAAACACCGCCCAGAGAGCCACGAGGACCCAGCTTATCACGATGGTTCTTTTCGATCTTGTGCTGTCCAAGGGGATGTCTATCTCATCTCAAGCCGCTCTTTAAGTTCATTCGTTTTCAGCCAACGAAAGCAACTCAAGGGGATCCGACACCAAAAGATCTGGCGATAGCCCTGCGACCCCGAAATCCTCCGCAGGATGATAGCCCCAGATCACGCCTACTCCGAAGACGCCGGCGTTATGAGCGGTGCGAACGTCATTGGGTGAATCCCCAATGTAGATGACTCTATCAGGACTTACGCCGAGCTCATCGATCGTTTTGAGAAGGCTTGTGGGATCAGGCTTGCGCGGATAACCCTCGGCCTCTCCGTGAAGCACGTCGAAATAGCCGGGTAAGCGCTGTTCCATGACGATCTCCACGCCCTCCTGAAACTTATTGGACACCACCCCAAGTTTGCAGCCAAGCGCTCTGAGTTCCTTGAGCAGCAGTGGCATATGTGGATAGGGATGAGTTAGATGGTTGTCTGATTGGAGGAAACGCTGCTTCCATTCGGTCAAAATCTGAGGAATAAGGCTCTCGTCGGTGTTCGCGGGAACGGAAAGCCGGATCAACGCCTCGACACCATTGCCGACGAAACTGTGAATCTCGTCGGTGGTTCGTGGAGGAAAGCCATAGGACGCCAGCACCGCATTGGTAAGATCCACCAAATCCGGCAAGGTGTCCAGAAGCGTTCCATCCAGATCGAATATAAAGGCATCGAAAGCGCGCGCCACGCCGTTCCTCTCTCTGTGTCTGCTCTCAAGTAAGCATCCGCACTCGAGCTTTTAAGTCCTCGAGCTCTTTAGTTCTCGAGTTCTTTATCCCTTGAGCTTTCGAAATCTCGAGCTTCGTTTTTGCTCTTGAACCCCTTTGACTCATTGGCTTCTTGAGCTTTTTCTCCTGCATCTGGGAAAAGTATAGCGCGCTTTGCAAAATCGAATAAATGTATATTACGGTGCTTCGCGGACGGATAGAGGTGCTTGCAGAACAAGTTGAGATCCTCAGCGGCAAAGAGCATGATATCGCGGTGAAGATAGTGTCCATAATGCCGGAAACCAGCGATGCTATTACTTAAGATTTTGATAAGAAAGCTTAAGATTCGCTCAGAGAAGTCTCAGTTTTCCTTTTTGCGGCTCTGATCAAGTCTTATTTCTCATAGAGTGTCCGCCGAAGACCCTTTTGACAGGGTGCTACGACAAGGCCTTTTCGACAAAACATTTTCGGTAAGGCCTTGTCAGCCAAACGCTTTCGATAAAGCATGTCGGACAAAGGACTCGAATATGAGACGCAGAGTTACCGAGGTCTTTCCCTTTCTTCTCCCTTTAAGGAAATGGCAGCGCAAAACCTTCTTTTATCTCAAGATACGCTTCGATGGCAACGATTACGCCTCCCGCAAGACGGTGGCGCGCTTAAGAAAAAAGGTCGCTTCCGCCCGCACGCGCTTGATCAACAAAAATACTGGCCATGACATCGTCTATCAGTACAACAAAGTACATAATCTCAAGCTTGCTGTTCGTGCGATCAACGGGCTCCTGATTTTTCCGAAACAGTCGTTTTCCTTTTGGCAGTGCGTAAGGCACGCCGATCGGGTCCCGTCCTATAAAGAGGGCCTCGTGGTCATTAATGGAAAGATCTCCACCGCCAAAGGCGGAGGCTTGTGCCAGCTGAGCTCCATGCTCTATAGGCTACTCTCGCAAACAAATCTCAGTTTGGTCGAGCGTCACAGCCACGAAGGAGAAAGCCTACCTCTCAATCCCGACGATGACGAAACACCACCCGATTCCGATGCGACCGTCAGCGAAGGATGGCTCGATCTCAGGTTCAAAAACGAAACTCCCTTTACCTACCAGCTTGATTTCTCCTTCGATGATGAATACCTCTATGGGACTGTTTTCTCCGATGAACCTTGCTACGAGGAGCTTTGCTATGAGGAAGCGTAGTGTGAGGAAGCGTAGTGTAGCGGTTATTTTCGGCGGCGCTTCTCCCGAATACGAGATTTCATTGGCGTCGGCGCGTGCTGTTCTGCAAAGCTTCCCTTCCGAAAACTATGAGGCCATCGCCCTTGGTATAAGCCGTGACGGACAATGGCATAGTTACCGCGGGCCCGTAGAAAAGATTGGTGCCGATACATGGCTGGGCGATCCCCAGTGCCATCCGATCGTCATCTCACCAGGGGGCTTCTTTTATGAGATGTACGACAACGCCCTAAACGGCGACAGTCTCAAAGCTTTCAGGGCCGATCTTGTCATGCCTCTGCTCCACGGCATAAACGGCGAGGACGGATCGGTGCAGGGACTCATACAGCTCATGGGAATTCCTCTTGTGGGATGCGATATCGAGTCCTCGGCGCTCTGTCTGGATAAATACAAGGCTCATATCGTAGCCAAGGCTGCCGGGATAGAGGTGCCTCACGACATCGTTGTCCTAAGAGACAAAAGACCGAGCCTTTATGCGCTTTACGAAGCCATAAAGGGTTTCAATTATCCCCTCTTTGTCAAGCCACTCCGCGGAGGATCCTCCATCGGTATGAGCAAACTGCAGGAGCCCTCTGAACTCAGCGAGGCTTTGGAGAGCGCCTTTGCCTATGACTCCATCGCGCTGATTGAGGAAGGGGTGCCGGGATTTGAGGTGGGCTGCGCTGTGATAGGAAACCCGAATTCCGAGCGCCCGGTTCTCGTAAGCCGTGTCGATGAGATCGAAAACCCTACCGGGTTTTTCGACTTCGCCCTGAAATACCAAGGCGACCGGCTCCATACGAAGATTCATCTTCCGGCTCGCATCGACAGCGAGACCGAGGCCCTTATCAGGCAAACCGCGCGAAAGATCTATACCGCGCTGGGCTGTTCGGGCTTCGCGCGGGTGGATCTGTTTTTAACGCCCGCCGGGCGCATCGTCTTTAACGAAGTCAACACCATTCCGGGGTTTACCGAAAGCAGCCGTTTTCCTGCTCTGGCGAAAACGCTCGGTCTTGATTTTCAGAGTCTTATCGAATGTCTCCTTACCGAAGGGATTGATCATGCAGCATGGAGGTGGTGATAAGCTGCCGATTCAGCGTCCTAGTGTTATGGTCATGACCCCGTCCATCCTCAGAGGAGTGGGTCGCAAGCACGAACACTGAGAGCTTTTTATGCCTTATCCTGAGAAGGCGCCGGTAACGTGATAGAGAAAGTGGTGAGTCCTTCGGCGCTCTCCGCCGTGATTGATCCTTTGTGGGCCTCAACTATCTCACGAGCAATGGCGAGACCGAGACCCGCCCCTCCGCTTGAGGTGGACCGTGCGCTGTCCTCTCGATAGAACTTTTTCCTCATCGACATTATCGTCTTCCGAAAGAAGCTGCAGATAGCCGATAACCGAGGTGAGCGGCGTGCGAATGTCGTGCGCGAGATAGGCGACCAGTTCGGTGTTATCGGCAATCCATGTCCCCAGCTGATTCGAGATAGTGTTGTCAAAAAGAACGAAAAGAAGCATAAAGGCGACCGTGAAAACGAAAAGCCCTATCACCGTCGACCCAAGTAATCGACGATTGAGATAATTAATTTGGTTTGGCTTCTTTTGCTTGCTTCCCATGAGGGTGAATCAACGGCCTTTCGTGTTATGGCCCCTCATGTTATGGCCCTTCTTGCTATAGCCTCCTGCGCCAGAGTCTATCTTCCTATGGCCTCTCTCGCAGACTATAACCAACGCCCCACGTGTTTTCGATATAAGTTTTCGTCGAGTCGATTTCGGCCAATTTACTGCGGAGATTGTGGATATGCACCATGACCGCATGAACCGATGAGGCGTCCGCCGGTTCGTGCCAAACCTCTTCGAAGATACTCCGCGATGCCAAGGGTTTTCCAGGTTTACGTGCGAGCATCAAAAGGATGGAGAACTCCGTCGGCGTGAGTTCGAGAGGCTTATCGAACAGCATCGCAAGATGATGATCAGAATCGATAACGATATCGCCGCATTGGATAAAGTGGGCTCTCTCCGTCTTGCTGTAGTTCCGACGGCGGAGTCTGGCGCGAACCCTCGCCACCAGCTCACGAGGCTTGAAGGGCTTCGGGATGTAATCATCTGCTCCGAGGGTAAAACCCACCACCTGGTCATATTCCTCGGCCTTGGCACTTAGAAAAAGCACCGGGATTTCGGATTGCGCCCGGATTTTCACGCAGAGCTCATAGCCATCCATCACCGGCATCATGACATCAAGAATAGCGAGATCAAAGTCGCCCTCACGAAATGCCTTGAGTGCTTCTTGAGAACTATAGTAAGCAACCGCCTCAAAGCCCTCTTTATTGAGAATATGCACCACCAGATCGGCGATATTGGCCTCGTCGTCCACCACCAATATGCGGATTTGTTCGCTCATAGTTAGATTATAAAAATCTCCCCCTCGTATTCCGAGGGGGAGGCATCTGTCTTAAGAAAGAATTGACTATTTCTGATCTCAGCTTAAGCGATAAGCGCTGGTCTTATCACTACCTGCGTGTAGGCAATACGCGCTTGTCTCATCCCCATCAAAGTATAGGCGCTGGTCTTATCCCTATCCTTATCCCTACCTGCGTCCATGCTTAGGCAAAGGGCGGCGCCTTCTTACCTGCAGCGCTGCATAAAGGGCAACAGAGACGGCAGCGGTAACCATAAGCACAGGGCCTCTCAAATCTGTTTTATCCCCGGTTTGGACCAAAGGCTTGTTCTCATTGGGAGTGGGCTTTTTGGGCTGCTCGGGGT
>CANRPV010000046.1 GCA_947632575.1 uncultured Eggerthellaceae bacterium
GTTTTAGAACAGTGCCATTTGCCTAAGCTCTAAAACCGAGGCTTATAGGGATGAGGTAAGCGAGTTGGACGGATGCACGAAAGGCGTTAAAGGTATGCCCCATAGGGCTACGCTAGAAGCGTATGTAGATATTTCAAACGAAGCGGCTGTGTAATAAAAAAGCCCGCCGAAGCGGGCTAGACACTATGAGAACATTTTAAGAAACTCGTCGTTTAACTTTGCATCGTAAACATCGAAGTAATAAATGGTTTCTGTGTCCCAGCACCATTTCCCATCGGTAAATGCTTCTATCGTTCCGTCACCGACCCGTTTGCCCGTAATCACATCCTTCAGCGAGCCTCCAGCTCTTCACGAGGACTCAAATCCTCTTAGATAATTAAGCACAGCGTCTTTGTTGGGGATGCGAGCACGAACGAGCGAACCGGTAGAGGTCACTGGCTCCATAATGTATGTCAAAGTCGCTTCGCTCATATTCTCGGCTTGAATATCTGTTTTAAAGCAGTGTCATTTGCCTAAGCTCTAAAACTTGCAGATAGACCTTTTGGCCGAATGGATTTAGGAGCATTCAAGGTGTTTAAGCCAAGATCATGGCTTGCACGAAAGAGGACGTCTCTCCTTCACTTACGTTTGACTACCAATCAGAATTCCACTGCTCCAAAACCGCAAAGTCATTCGTCGCCTATATGCGAGAGGGAACTGAGGGGGTCGACCCGAAGTTTGTTCAATTAATTACTGCGTAGCAAAAGACAATTGAGCATTCTGGCTCATCTGGTGTGTCTCTTGCATTAGGAATATCTGGCGAGCTCGCAAAGAAACACATCAAGCTGCCGAAGGAAGAGTATGCTAAGGTCATGAGAGCAATCAATACAAACTATCATTTTCAGTCTTAGGGAAAGCTAGGAGAAATGAGTTACATAACGAAAGACGATAAATACTACGCATAGTTCCGTTTGCGGGTAATGTTCTTTAGAGAGGTTCTAAAATGACTTATCAATCAAAGATGCAAGATCCGAAAAATCGTAAATCACGTTTCATAGGTACTGGAGATGATATTCGTATTATTCGACCTGTATCCGAAGAGAACGCAAAAAATGAAGCAAAATCGGAAGTACTTAAAAACTCGCGGGGAGAGATCAAGAAAGCCGATATGGCTAGCATTGCCAAAAGTATTGGCAATGAAGATTATAAGTAAAGCAATGAACCAAAACATGGTTATGGAGCCAGATAGGACAGAGTAGAGCGGAAAATCTAGGCGTAGCAAAGTTGCCTGATTTTTGATTTGTCAGAGTTGCGAATAAGACTCCACCAGAACTCTTTCTTTCGACATACCTTTCGATGCAAATTTATAAACCAACCAATAGGCGAATGCACCAGCTATGTATGCGACAAGGTCGAGTAGGTCGCTTACGCTCCCTGTGACGAACAAGGGTGCCACGTATTCCCAAAAGAGTCCGCATAGTAAGATGAATACGAGCATTGACGTGAGCTTTTTAAACCTGACCTCTGGTTTGACTAAAGAAATAAGAAGATTTACGTAGGCGAGAAAAGCTATGCCTCCAAGACAGTCGTTGAAATGACACTGGAAGAGATAGGCTAGGATGTTCTCGGTATCATCGCTCAGAAAATGGGGGATAACAATATAACTATTCGCATAAAACGCAGTTGCACAAAGGATCAGAATAACAATGTCCATGGTTACGGCACGTTGTGATTGTGCGAAGTTGTATTTAATCTCTTGGATAATCGGCGAGATAACCGATTTCAGAGCACGGAAGAGGTGTCGAAGTTCTTCTCTGTTTGCATTCGATTCAGTCATGGTTTAACCGCATATAGCAAAAATGAATAGTCCTGCAGCTATCCCGAAGGCAATCACTAAGATCCACCAACAACATCCATGACTGTCGCTACCATTGCTCATTCATATCTCCTAAATAACAAATACCTTGCGTTATCAAAGATCGAATACGTCATAGAGGGCTTCTGTGTCATTGAAGATTGCATCAATGAGCGCGTCTACGAAATCCCTCTCATCGGCATTTGGCTTTAATGCATAGGGAAGTACAAACTTTCGATACGCATCAGGTGTGCAAGGGATGACTTCCGGCTTCTCTTGAACGTAATAGAAGCTCGCAGTGGCTTTAACCGGGAAGGGCTTAATTAGCCGAGCGTTCTCAAGCACCCAAGCATTGTCTGTGCCTGAGGGCATAAACGACATGAAGGCAGGATCGAGGTGCTTGCGGGTGAAAGGAACACATTCGACAATGTCTACCAGGCCAATGGCATATCCGTAGGTGAGTCCTGGAATTGGCGCAAACATATTCGGAGTCTTAGATGAGCAGACAACAAGATCTTTGACAGGTGTATTAATCTTTCGGCTACGGCATTCTACGGTCTTAGCGCCAGTCGCGATCAGGGTGGCAAATGGTTCTTGAAAGCTTAGTGCCTTATAGCCTTCTCGTTGGGTCATGACCTTTTGCCTCCTTAAGCTCAAATTAACTTACAAATTCGCATTATATGAGCTTTTGTTTTCTAATATGGGTCAATTATGGAACATGCGATACCACCAACGTTTTCTGCCTGCCTCACGCTAATACAGCTTTGCAATAAGCTAGGCATTCTTAAGCATTCGCGCCACAGGAGCAGTATTTTCCAACTACCACCGTTTCGTCCCATGCAGCTTGTGCAAGAATCCGCTCAGAATATCCTTCTGAAACTAGCACTTGCTCACTTCGGGGCACATCGGTGCTGCAGCTTGTGCAGGATGTGCTCTTGAGGTGCTGGGCAGCCTTGCCGCCATCTAGGATAGCCCCGCATTGATTACAGATGTCGTGATAGGTAGTTCGCGTTTCATAGACAGGCTCATGCCAAACGGTTTCATAGACGGCATCGTGGTGGATGATCTCGGTTTTATTGATCCAGTTATGGACATGAGACGGCGTGGATTCCTCTGTCGGGGTAGGTGTGCTTTTAGGCGTGCTTTGTTGAACCATCGGGTTTTGGGGCGTGCCAGTATCAAAAGGTGTAGAGGAAGAAGTCGTATCGGCCTTAATCATCTCAGCTGCTTGCGGGCTGCGCCCAAGAATTGGGCTTTCATTGGCAATGTCGGTAAAATCGTTAATAGTAGATATGCCTTTCGACTCATCATCTGTGGCGGTTTCATTCATTTTGGTCAAATCAGGCCGAGATAAGAGGTCTTCTAATTCGAATGCAAACGGAGATGAGGCATGCGAAGCCCGCGCTGTATCTTTAACATCGCGCGCGGGGCTCTGTATCTCAGTCGCCGATGACACCAGTGCCGCAACTCCAAAAGCGGTAAGGACAATAAAGGCGCAAAGGGTTGTCGCTCTGAGTACTCTTCCTCTAGTGTTAGTTCCAACAATCAGGTCTTTGATCTCTTTCATCATATGCCCTTTCTCTTGTGTACTTCAGTTCGCAGCTCATGTTGTTTAATCAAGGAGTTCATGTCGTTTAATTAAGGGATCCATCCGTTTAATCAAGGGCTCCGTCGTCTGAAAAGCCGGCCATCCAGTCATCGTCCTCCTCGGATACCTCCGAAGATGTGGCAGCGTGCTCTCTCAGTTCGTTAATGGCATTCAGGCTGAAACCGCAAAAGCGCGCCACTTTCTCACCATCAGCTGCATACGCGGGATAAGCCAGGCAGAGTGCGTCGAAGAGTTGGACCGCTTGTTGAACAATGGGTAAGCCGGACGAGGTAGTAAGCCAAATCGAGCACATATGATCAAAGCGAATCATGTCAACGAGCTCACCAGCAATACGCAAAAGCACTGGCTTACCATCAACACTTACACTTTCGGCGCAGTCAAGCTCTCCCGACTCGGCGAGCAAAAAACGCCATCCACGCTTTCTGTGAGCAACAGGCGTCTGACCCTCTTTCGTCTTCTTTGAATACGACTCTGCTGCATCGTAGAAATGAGCAGTGAGCCAAAGCCCGGTGTCGCCAAGAGAATCAAAACGGAGTTCGAAGTTTGTGAGCATATTTTGCCCATCGAAAGGATCAGCCTTAGTAAAAGATGCCGTATCGAATACATCGAGCCGATTGTCCTGATATCGAATCTCTACCTTCATCGGCCGTCCCTTCCGACATGCTCTTTCTCCTGTTTCTCGACATGATTCGAAGAAATCTGTTGTTCGCCTGTATAAGCACGACGCGTTGGTGTTGATCTATGTAAGCGTTTATCCGCATGGTGATTAGATACAGTAAGGCGCTCGGGAAGTAAGTTATGAGATACCATGTACGCCTTAGCGGATTCCAGCTCCTCAGCGGATTTACTCAGAGCGTATTTGAGGCCGCCAGTGCTGGAGTCGATTCGTTTGTACAGAGTCTCAAGCTTTCGGTTGCATTCTTGTATGGAGGAGACGTTGTTTTGGGCGCAGGTCGTCAAAGCCCGTGAAAGCCGATCGAGCTCTTTAAGATCATTTATCAAGACGGCATTGCGAGCGTTTCGAAGAAGAATCTGGGAGGATTGAGCGTTAGGATGATATGAGTTTGCGCGTTTCAGTTCTCGCCGGATCGTTTCTTTCGCAAACAAAAGCCCAAGTCTCTCACCTGATACCTTTTGTGTCGGTGAGTCTGAGAAAGAAAAAACCCAATCATCTCGTTTCGCCTTGCGAGAGTTGTCGGTAACATCAACGCCAAGGATTCCGAGAACCTGTTTAAACTCTCCCTCGTTTCTGGCGAGAGACTTGGCCACCGACACCCGGTTTCTGATATCGGCCACCCAAGAGTAGCTGCCCGTCTCAATGAGGTTTCGCTCAGCGCGACCCATATAGATCTGCTGCATCGTTTTAGGACGCTCTGCACGTGGCTTATTTTTCATCGCGAGCCGCTCTAAGCCTTCAGCGGCCTTTGGTCTATCGGTTAGAAACCGAAGGGATCTTTCTTCTGCCATCTGTTGGAGGTCGCGATTGAGGTCCAGGGGGAAGTTGGTGTGCAGTCGTCTTCCGGTTACAAGATTGGTGTTATTGACTACCACATGGGCATGAGGGATACGGCTTTCGTTGTCGTTGTGATAGACGATAGCGATCTGGTATTCCCCAAAATGTTTGAGTGCCCAGGTGCAGGCAAGCTCCCGAAGCGAGGCGAGATCTATGTCATCTTCAGGATCGGGCGAGATAACGAAGTGCTTGTAGGTTCGTGCCGGCATCCCGCCAAAGGGTCTGTCGTTTCCGCACCTTTTACGCATCTCATCCATCTCGTCTGCCCATCTAACAGTTACCTTGGCGTCTTCATCGTCATCGTCTTCGCGTTCATCCCAGGAAAGATTGAAGAAGTCGTGTGCGAGAGCGCGCCCATTCTTCTCCAGGTATCGCTGTATCGCCTGACAATCGGTATGTCCTGATATGGGTTTGAGAATAGGCATGCTAACTTCCGATCATCGTGAGCGTTTCAATGCGATACATCTGATTGAGCACTTCTTTGCGACCGGCGTCTGTCTTCTCAAGGAGTCTGCATGCCTTTTTGAGAAGTTCCTCTGTCGTCTCGCCATCAATTCTTCCTACCCGAAGCTGTCGGGCGATGGTGTTGAGCGCTTTGACGGCTTGGTTGTAGTGGCGTCCCCAGCGGACGAGTTCGCTGTAGATGTGACCCACGGTGTCAACGTCAAGCGAGATGCAATTTATCCCTTGGATAATGCCATCGGGTGTCACGGGGATGCGTATCAAAAAGCGTAGGTAGTCCGATTTTGAAAGCTCAAGTTCTCGGGCGTGGTCGCAAAGTGTTGTGAAATCATCGTCTGAGAGCCTACAGCTGATGAGGTTTTGCTTTTCCTTCATAGGAGTCACTTTCATTTGTCTTGTTGTTTTTTTAAGGGGCGCGGGGCCTCCCCCGCAGGCATGAGCCGGATGGCTTTTTGGAAGGTCTACCGCTCATGCCGTATCGTCCATGGAGAGGAGACTTGTCCGCAGCTTTTGCTCGGCCAAGCATCGGAGCTTCACAGGGACGCAAGTGCTAATTCGTAGGGTTTGTAATACAGCGTTATACGAATTGGGCTACTTGCTTTCGAAAGGGTCTAAGACGGGTTTTGGCCTTCCCCTAAAGACTTATCGTTTGATTTAGGGAGAAATCCGCTTAGACACCTCAGGAGATCCGCGGCTTTCAAGTCCGGCTCAACCGTTCCAAAAGGTGGCTTTTTGAGATAGCTTTTGAGCGCTGTCAAAGCCACATAAAGACGCTCGTCGGTATGGGGATGTATTTCCTCTAAGAAGACAGCGTCAAGCTTTCGCTTGCGAGCGGCTTTTTCTGATTCCGCCTTCTTTTCCGCAAGTGCATCATCAATGTAGTTCGTAAGAGCCGACTTGGTTACAGTACCTTTCGGAAGCTCGTCATAAAGCCGAATCTGTTCTGTCTCAGAAAGCAATGCGATCGACTCAATCGCAGAGGCGCTGAGAAGTGAGGATTCAGCTTTATTTCGCCAAGCACCAATGAGCCTTGTCTCAATCAATTCGGCAAGAGTTTCTTGTCGTTTGATGGTCTTACCTGAAACCTTGCGCCCCGTCTGCTCCTCAAGAATCGCGGCTTTCACATCCTCGGTGCGCACCCCTGAAAGCGAGGTGTCCAGGGCGCGTCTGCGTTCAACCTCTATGCCGAGGGCTTGAGTGGCTTTTGCCCGTTCGGTGATGGAAAGCTCTCGGGTGAAGTAGTTCGCGGCATGAAGCATCATGACCGAGGTTTCATCATCGATGCCCTCAATGATGCGGCAGGGCATCTTTGCAAAAGATGCGTCCTTTTCAGAAAGTAGCGTGTAGGCAGCTTTTCTTCTGTGGCCTGAGACCATCTGATAGGTGCCGTCATCAAGCTTGCGTACAAGGGGAAGGTCGGTAAGTCCCTGCTCTTTGATGGAGGTGGCAAGGCGCTCTATCGCCTTTTCATCCATGGAGTAGGTGAGGTTATCCGGATGGTCTTTGATGTCAGTGATAGGTAGAAGTGTGACAGGAAAGCGCCGTTGGGTTTTCGCACTCTCGTCGAGCAGCCCCGTGATGGTAAATCCCTGTGCAATGTCTTTAGTCGAGTTCACGGAGCACCTCCTCGGAAAGCTTGCGGTAATCCTCAGCGGGTCTGCTTCCCGGAAAGCCCTCAACGACACTTTCCCATTGCCAAGAGCTTTCACAAACCTTGGTCGATGCGTGAATCACCGTTTGAAATTGGTTGTGCGGAAAGTAGTTGTTGAGGATGGCGGTGCCGGTGTCCTCGCTTCGGGTACCGCGTCCCGGCACGCAGGTGCGGAGGATTCTCCATTTGGGCATGGGAAGGCGAAGTGCCTCGGTGACCGAGCGCATGGCACCAACGGTAAGCGCCGTGCCCCTCATGACAGAGGAGTCGAGTTTCACAGGGATTATTACCATGCCGTTTTCGCTTGCCGCGGTATAGGCGTTAAAGGCAAGCCTTTTTAAGACTGGCGAGCAGTCGATGATGGCGATGTCGTAGTCATCGCTTGCATCTAAAAGCGCGAACCTTAACGTCTGCTCATGGAGCAGAAGCTCGTTTTGGTCGACAAGCTCGATGATGGAAGGCACGAGGTCAATGTTTTGGATATCCGTGTGAAAGGCGCTTTCGCCTACCGAGGCATGACCGTACAGCAAATTGATGGAGCTTACACCCATCTTTTGCGCCGAGTCGTAGAGCCTAAAGAAATCGGTTGCGGATGCTTGGGGGTCTAAGTCGATGAGGAGAACCTTGCGACCGCCTTCGGCGAAGACATGCGCGAGGTTTACGGCGGTGGTGGTCTTTCCCACCCCGCCCTTGTAGTTGCTGATAGCAAGGGTATTCATGGGCACATCCTTTGCTTGGGGTATGCCTCCAAAAGTGTGGAAGAAGGAGGCATACCGTTTCTGTAATACGCTCTCATTATACACTTAAATACACATTATTGTGTACTTTTTCAAAATTCGAGATTTTCCTTTTTGTAATGGCTTTGGAAAAGAAAACGCGCTGACCACTGATTAAGGAAAGAACTCTAATTGCAGGCCCTAATGATGAACTGGTCACTGTGATCCTTTTAATCTCGTCTTGCCTGATCGATATGAGATTACTCATAGGATCGTACACATACACGTGGTATTCTTCATATGCCAGGGAAGAACATTGTTCCATGAGAGACAGAAAGGCTTTTGCCTTGAGTACTGGGAAGAGAATTGAACATGCGAGGAAGGCAAAGGGTCTAACCCAGGCCCAACTTGGTGGCGCCATAGGCAAAACAAAGAGTGCCATTGGAAACTATGAACAAGGTACTCGTGAGCCAAATGCTGAGACCCTCCATGCGATAGCTGAGGCCCTAGGCGTTACTCCTATGTCTTTGGTAGACCATGGACTCGATACGGTACAGGATGTTTTGGAAGTGCTTTTTCAAATGGAGGAAGCTGGTTTCGGAATAGAGCCCGTTTCCGTAGGTTCCGCTGTGGCGATAGCAATTGACCCTTCTGCTCCACATGCCCCAAAGCTTGAGATGGCGCTTGAGAAATGGGCAGAGCAGCGGGAGGCTGTAAAGAAAGGTGAGCTCTCAGAATACGAGTACGCTCTTTGGCGCGGCTCATATGGAGCTGAGAGCGACAAGTAAAGTAAGATCATTGATCATGGTCATGTATCAGTTCTTGTTGTTGAGGCTATTCAGACAATAGCTCGAAGATCGGGTGTCTTTAGCTGTCCCATAAAGCGGACAAATATATTGTAGGAATACTTCTATCATTCCTATCACAACAAATCTGAACGATATGGTGGGTGCTATGCCTAATAGGGAATTATTGTTCGAGTTCTCGGTCGGAGGATTTTTTGGCGGACACGCTTCTATAGCGATTTATGCTCAAAAAGGAGGCGCTCGTGTCGTGCAGGAGCGCTTTAGCTATCTCGATATGGTAAATCCTCCCGATGAGCCGCGACGCGAGTTCGAAATACCTCACAGTAAGCTTTATAAGCTGCGTGAAGAGCTTTCTCGGATCGGTATTCCGGATTGGTATTGCCATTACAATAATTTCAATGTTCTCGATGGTAGCCAATGGTCTTTGTTTTACGACGGAATACGCTATGAAGGCTCCAACGCGTTTCCCAAAGGATTCGACGAGCTTCGTATGTTTCTAAAAGAAGAATTTGACTTTCAGGATCTCGCTGGCGAACGATGCTATGAAGATGGACTGCCATTAGATATGGATGCGGTGGATCATATCATCGCCCATGCCGGCGACGTGTCCTATTTTGGCTCTATCGATGAGCGCCTTGCTGATGGCGAAATCGATGAGGAGGAAGCCGAGGTAGAGCGTGCCCAGTTTCTGAGTGAGCCTTTAAGGCTTGAGCATGACCTGAGACTCGTTATGAGGGATTATCCTGCCTATTGCAATTACGAAATCATCCTAGAAAACAACGGGATAAAAGCCGATATGGAAGAGCTCCTAGATCAGGACGTCTCGAAGCTTTCCGCTGAATGCATTATCGCGATGATGATCGCACTCATGATATTCGATCATATGGCTGCAGCTTCAAATGTGTATCTCAATTACTTTTCAAGCGCCATTTATGATGGCACCATTGCAAAATGGCTGAACCGCCTGGAAGAAGTCAGCTTTAAGCGGATATGAAATCGGACTGACCATATCGAATAGACTCATCGAAACGGTATCTGCCTAAAGCTCAGTTTCAGCGCTTCAGGTATTAGCCCGAAATCTACTGGGACAAATTGTCCCAGTAGGCTTGAAACTCGTTTACCTTAGAGCAGCTGCACCGTTTCGCGAGACGCCTATCAAGTCCCATGACGGAGTCCTATCGCATATTGAAGAATCTCCGAAAGGAGCCCGGGCAGATCACCCGAGCCCCTTTCAGGTATCGCCTGGAAGGGCTAGGAGGTCGCTGCCGCTTCCTCAAACGAACTGCCGAGACAATTGATGTGATGACGCAAAAGTGCGTGTGAATTGTTCAGGCTCACAAGTGCGATGGCGTCGAAACGTATCGGCTTGTCGGCGATATCTTCAT
>CANRPV010000047.1 GCA_947632575.1 uncultured Eggerthellaceae bacterium
CTCCAATCTCATCGGTATGGGCATCCTGCCTCTCCAGTTCAAGGAAGGGGAGAGCGCAGAAAGTCTTGGGCTAACCGGTTATGAGAGCATCAGCGTCGCTCCGATCGACTTTAGCGAGGGACTTCCTCAGCCGGCAATAGTCGAGGTGACCGCCACCAGCCCTGATGGATCGGTTCGCGGGTTTGAAGCGGTGGTTCGGATCGATACCCCCACCGAAGGTCATTACTACCGCCACGGCGGCATTCTTCCTTACGTGCTCCGAGACCTGAAAGGCTCAGGCCATGAGTGACAAAAAAAGTGCCATTGATTCTCTCTTAGAGGCTCTTCGCCAATCGGGCGTAAACACCGATAGTGTGAGGGGATCCTCGAACGCGTCCGGCAACTCTGGGGCCACTGGTGCCTCATCCGGTTCCTCATCCGGTGCCTCCTCACGCGCCTCTTCCTCATCCTCATCAGGCGCTTCGAAGGGGTCTGACAAAGCGGGATCCGGTGATGGTAAAGATTCCCGTATTCCTCACATCGATCTTTCGAGATTCCAGAACTTCACCGGATTTAAGCGCCGGACCTGGATCATTATTATTGTAGTGGCCATTCTTATTCTAGCTGGCGCTTATTGGTGGTTCCACCCGCCCATCAGTATCCACAGCCCCGAGCTCTGGTTTATCGTCTCCATCGTGATACTGCTTCCGATCTTTCTCGTGCTGCGGACCAAGTCCTCCTCCTACAAGGGTGGCAAAAAGAAAGACAACGAAAACATCACCATCGTGGACCCGAAAAAGGCGAAGACCTTTTCGATTCTGTCCTATATTCCGCTTGGAATCATCGCCATCGGAATATTGGGCGCGCTGCTCTCCATGTCTTTGATCCCGGGCAACGCGGAGCGCTATTCGTCCATCTTAAAGACCGACACCCTGGAGTTCGCGCAGGATATCCAAGAGGTAAATTACAACGAAATACCGGTCATCGACCGCGATTCGGCAATTCTTTTGGGCAATCGCGAGATGGGCTCTATCCCCGAATATGTCAGCCAGTTTGAGATATCAACGCTCTATAGCCAAATTAACTATCACCAAGAGCCGGTTCGCGTGAGTCCACTCAATTACGCGGATATCTTCAAGTGGTTCACCAACAGGGAAAACGGTATTCCGGCTTATTCCCTCGTTAATATGACGACGCAGGATGCCGAGATCGTACGTCTTGGCGATTCGCCGATTTACTATTCCCAATCTGAGCCTCTCGCTCGAAACATCGATCGCTATGTGCAGTTGAAATACCCCTTCTACATCTTTGATGAGAAGGCGTTCGAGATCGACGAGGAAGGTCATCCTTGGTGGATCTGCCCGGTGCGCACCTATACCATCGGGCTTTTCGGCGGCCAGACGATCGATCGAGTGGTGCTTTGCGACGCCACCACGGGCGAGTGCCAGGATTTGGCGCTTGAGGATTGCCCCCAATGGGTGGACCGAGTGTTTCCGGCAGAGCTGCTCATCCAGCAATATAACTGGTATGGCGCCTATCTGAACGGCTGGCTGAACTCGTTCCTCGGTCAAGAGGGTGTAGTTCGCACGACGCCGGGAAGCGGTGGCAGCCTCGGCTATAACTACATCGCCAAAGACGACGACGTTTGGGTCTATACCGGCGTGACCTCCGCCACCGCCGATAATTCGATCATCGGATTCGTGCTTATCAACCAGCGCACCCAGGAATCTCACTTCTACAGCGTTTCCGGCGCGACAGAAGAGTCGGCCATGGCTTCAGCTGAAGGCAAGGTGCAGAACCTTCGTTACACCGCGACGTTCCCGCTGCTGATCAACGTAGCAAACCAACCCACCTACTTCATGGCTCTAAAAGACGGAGCGGGTCTGGTCAAGCAGTTCGCCATGGTGGATATCCAACGCTACCAAAATGTGGCCACGGGTGATACGGTGGCCGATACGCAACGCGCCTATGAGGCACTGCTTGCTACCAATGGCGTGAACACCAACGCGAACAGCGTCAACGACGTGATCGAGATAACCGGTGTCATTCGCACGATGGCTCAAGCTGTGGTGGAGGGTAACTCCCACTTCTATGTCACCCTCGAGGGCCAGGACGGCATCTTCGACTTTTCGCTGCCAGGACTTATCGGCATCGTCGAATATCGCCAAGGGGATACCATAACCTTTACTTATCTGGAGGGTGAGCAAACGAACCCTGTCTATGGCATCGGTCCGATTAACAGTGGCCAGGAGACCGCTACGGGAGAGGAACCCCAGGCTGATGACACGATCGTTCCACCCTCGGAGGCGGGAGACACGCAGCTTATAACCTAAAGTTTTGACCTAAGGTTTTAACCTAAGGTCTACACCTAAGGTTTATGGCCTAAAGTTTATGGCTTAAGGCTTATGACTTAAAGCGCGGGCGAGGTTGTTAGTGCGAGAAAGGGCTTTGACAACCAGCTTCGATCCGCTAGAATAGACAGGCTGCCTCAGGGCAGTGAAATAATACCGTTCCGCTACTTAAGACAGCAGGTACCGAAAGGTTTAATCGCAGTGATGCGGCCCGCCGAGGTGGTCGTTAAGGTCATAGCAATGATCGACCCCTGCTGTCTTAAAGATAGCAGGGGTCGTTGGATTTTCGGAGCGATCCCACCCTTAAAGGGCGGAACTCGAGACGAAATCCAAGGAGGTGAATCTATGGCTAATGCTCAAAACACTGAGATGCTTGAAGCGGTAAAGGCTGATCTGACCGATCTGAGCGCTATGTGGGTTGTCGACTATCGCGGTCTCACCGTGAAGGAGATCCAAGCCCTCCGTCGTTCCATCCGCGAAGCGGGCGCGACCATGACGGTGTACAAGAACACCATCATGCACATCGGTTTGGAGCAGGCGGGTCTGCCGGCTATCGATGATGTGCTCGCGGGTCCCTCTGCGTTCGTTTTCTCGGGCGAGGATCCTGTAGCGTCAGCGAAGGCGCTCAAAGATTTTGCGAAGACCAACAACAAGCTCGAGATCAAGGGCGGCATTATGGACGGTCAAGCCGTCGATGCCGAGCAAGTGAACGCTATCGCGTCCCTGCCTTCTCGCGAGGAGCTCATCGCAAAGCTTCTCGGTACGATCTCCAATCCGTTGGTCAAGACCGTACGTGTACTCAATGGCCCTATGGAGGCATTCGCTCGTTGCGTATCCGCCATTGCGGACCAGAAGGATGCGGCGTAAGAGCCGTGCTGACAGAAGCGGCCTAGATAGGATGTCTGGTTCGCTTGTTTTGAAAAACTTTGGTGTATGCCGTATCTGCGAAGAAGCGCAAGTACGGCGATAGATGAAGAAGAAAGGCTGTAAACATGGCTGTTACTCGCGAAGAGATTGTTGAAGCTTTAAAGGAAATGCCCGCTCTTGAGCTCTCCGAGCTCGTCAAGGAGCTGGAAGAGGTCTTCGGTGTATCCGCTGCTGCTCCTGTTGCCGTAGCTGCTCCCGCTGCTGCTGGCGCTGGCGATGACGCTGCTGCCGAGAAGACCGATTTCGATGTCGTACTCGAGGGCTTTGGCGACAACAAGATCGCTGTCATCAAGGTGGTTCGTGAGATCACCAACCTCGGCCTGAAGGAGGCCAAGGCTCTGGTTGAAGAGGCTCCGAAGGCTGTTGTCGAGGGTGTCAACAAGGAGCGTGCTGAGGAAGTCAAGGCTAAGCTCGAAGAGGCTGGTGCTGCTGTTACCCTCAAGTAACTCACGCATGAGTTGTTGCGCGTAAATGTGCAACGGAGTGTGAGCGCACGATGTAGCGTCAGCTCACGAGGCATTGTGTGAATGCGTGATGCTGCGTTTGACGTTTTAGTTTGACATTTTAAGCTTTCGCTAAAACGTTTTCGCTCGAAGATCAAAGAGGCTGTCACCCTATCAAGTGGCAGCCTCTTTCCTTGACTGGTCTTACGTTTCAGTTGGCTGGTCTTATCTCGCTGGTTCCGCTTATCTCGCCAGTCCTCTTTACGCTCATTGCGCGCATCGCGTTTAAGATGGCAAGTATTGCAACGCCCACATCAGCAAAGACCGCCATCCACATATTCGCGATACCGAGTGCCGCCAAGATGAGCACGGCGAATTTAATCCCGAGCGCCAAGACGATGTTTTGCCAAACGATAGCCATGGTCTTTTTCGCGATGGCGATGGCTTTGGCGATCTTTAAGGGATGATCGTCCATGAGCACCACGTCAGCTGCTTCGATGGCGGCATCGGATCCCATGGCCCCCATGGCGATGCCGATGTCTGCGCGCGTGAGCACCGGTGCGTCGTTGATGCCATCACCAACAAAAGCCAGTTTGTCACGCTCAGGCATTGCCTGAAGCAGTTTCTCGAGCTGGGTCACTTTGTCCTGGGGGAGCAGCTCCGCATAGAAGCGGTCGATGCCCAGATCCTTCGCCACTGCCTCAGCCACGTCGTTGCGATCGCCGGTGAGCATAACGGTAGTCTCAATACCTTCGTGATGCAGCGCCGCGATGGCTTGTCGGGCATCGCTTTTAACGCTGTCTGCGATCAGGATATTTCCCGCATAGTCCCCATCGATGGCCACATGAAGCACGGTTCCCACCAACTCCGTGGTCGCCCAGTCGATGCCCTCGTTCGCCATGAGAAGCTGGTTGCCAACGACCACTTTCCGAGTATCGATTAAAGCCTTTACGCCCTGGCCGCTTATCTCCTCGGCGCTTTCGATGCGCTTATGGTCGATCACGCCCTCATAGGCTTGGCGCACTGAAGTCGCGACGGGGTGATCTGAATAAGCTTCGGCGTGGGCAGCCGCCTCAAGGAGATCCAGTTCGGTAAAACCGCTCGTCGGATTGACAGCGGTAACGCTAAACGTGCCATTGGTCAGGGTTCCGGTCTTATCAAACACCACGGTTTTGCTGTGAGCCAAGGCTTCAAGATAGTTGCTCCCCTTGACCAAGATGCCTACTCTCGAAGCCCCTCCGATGCCGCCGAAGAACGACAGGGGCACCGAGATCACGAGGGCACATGGGCAAGAGACGACCAAGAAAGTCAAGCCGCGCAGGATCCAATCGGACCAGGCTTGACCAAAGAATAGGGGAGGTACGAGAGCTAAAATGAGCGCGAAACCCACGACGGCCGGCGTGTAATAGCGAGCAAAACGCGTGATGAAGCTTTCGGTGCGTGCTTTTTTGTCTGCGGCGTTTTCGACGAGTTCCAAAATCCGGCTGACCGTCGAGTCCTCGAACGCCTTGTCCGCTCGAACTGTCAACGGGCTGCTGAGATTGATGCAGCCAGAGATAATCTCAGCGCCTGGCCGGACGGATCGCGGCACGGATTCCCCGGTCAAAGCTGCCGTGTCGATAGTGGATTCGCCTTCGATAACGGTTCCGTCAAGAGGAATGCGCTCACCAGGCTTAACGATGAACTCATCTCCCAACGCAAGCTCGTAGGGGTCTACCTCTACAAGTTCGCCATCACGCATCACGTTGGCATACTCGGGTGCGATTTCCATCATATCCGCGATGGATTTGCGAGACCGTCCAACGGCATAGCTCTGGAACAGCTCACCCACCTGATAAAACAGCATGACCGCTGCGCCTTCAGCCATATGAGGTTCGGTGTCGGGAAAACACACCAGAGCGAAGGCGCCAATGGTGGCAACCGTCATCAAGAAGTTCTCATCGAAGATTTGACCATGACCGATGTTTCGAAGGGCGCGGAGCACCACGTCATAGCCCGCGATGAGATAGGGAATGAGAAAGGCTCCGAGTTCCACATAAAGACTCGTCGGATAGCTGAACCACCGATCGAAGGGGAGAAAGAGGAACAGGAAGAAAAGGATGAGCGCGACGATGATGCGGCTAAGCATCCGCTTTTGTTTAGCTGTCATGACTGCAAAAAGGGTTAGGGTCTGCGGCTAGGGAGAGCGAGTGGGCACTAGCGAAGGATGACGCAGTCCGGTTCGTACTTTGTGCAGATAGATTGCGCCTTATCGAGAATCTGGTCGAAGGAGCTATCGTCGGCGTCGAGGAGGAGCTTCTGGGTCATGAAGCTGATCGAGGCTTTGTTGACGCCTTCAAGCTTATTGATGTCGCACTCGATTTTCGAGGCGCAATTGGCGCAGCAGAGGTCTTCAAGTTTGTAGGATCTTTTCATCTTCGTTCCTTTTCTATTCGGTGGCATGTTCCATGCTCTTTGCGGGCAGATCTTGTGTCATTTGCAGGCATTTCTGCGTTATTTGCGCGCTACGCGCTGCTCGCAGACATACCCTGCACTACTCGCAGACGTGTTCCATGCCTTGGGCTAATACGGTATGCACATGGTTGTCGGAGAGGGAGTAGATGATGTTTTTACCCTCCCTCTGGAACTTAACCAGATGAGCCTGTTTCAGTGTTCTCAACTGATGAGACACAGCGCTTTGCGTAGCGCCGATTATCTCGGCGATATCGGCGACGCAGCGGTCTTGTTCGAGCAGCGCAAAGAGAATCTTGATGCGGGTGGTATCGGCGAAGACCTTGAAAAGGTCGGCTAGGTCATAGAGAATTTCCTCATCAGGCATCGATTCTGCCAGCGAGTCGTCAGTGGCCTTTTCGCCGGTGCGTTCATAGTCGTTTTGGTTTTCGCTCGTTGTCATTGCCTCACCTTGCTCGAATAAACATATGAACAACTATTCAACTATTCATAAGTATAGGAAGTGAGTACCACTTGTCAAGCACAAATTGGTCTATGGTTAGCGAAGGATGTCAGACGTGCTCTGGCGCCTCTTCTGATTCACGCAACAGGTTTGGGAGAAATGTAAGGGGGTGCGCTGAGCAGGGACTTGTCCGGTAGGAATATTAATATTAAGAAACGGTTCATCGAGTAGTGGTCTTGGTATCAAGTGGACAACAGTATTTCGTTGTGCTGAGTAAAACGATCAAGTATTCGCCAGTATAGTTTCATGCACATGCGTGCATGATTCTGTGTGGTTAACAACGAGCGCAGCTGCGAAAACAATGGGAACAGGAGAGAAAGGCAGATTATGGATACCCCGAAGGATGTCTGTACGGATACTCCAAAAACAAGTACCTGTAGTCTCGACCCAAAACAGGACTCGGCTAGCAGCGAGAAGGCTGCGGCGCCTCAGATCTGCGCTCTCAATTCGGACATGTGGCCTGCCCAGCAAAGCGACGAGCCCGTTAAGCCTGAAGAGATTCCCGATTTCGCCTACTTTGGACACATCAAGTTGGCGGGACTTCCCAATACCCGCGATCTAGGGGGTATGCCTATCGAATCTGGACACGCCATAGCTCCGAGCCGGCTCATTCGCTCAGGAGCACTTGGCCACGGGACAGAAGCCGATTTCAGCAAGCTCATCGAGGAACATCATCTTGCGAGGATTGTGGACTTTCGTACCGAGCTTGAGCGAAACCAGGATCCCGATCCTATGGAGAAGCTGCCGGGTGTGGTGCTCTATGAGTTACCCATGTTTGAGGAAGAAGCTATCGGTATTACTCGAGGTAACGGCTTTAAGGATGAGGTAGAGACTTTTCTTCGCTTTGGTAAAAACCCCTTCGAGGAGATCAAAAAGACCTACGCTCTCGCCGTGACCCAGGATGCGGGGCAGCGTGCGCTGAGGCGCTTTTTCACGGTGCTGCTCGATGCGGATGCGGATGCCACCCTTTGGCATTGCACCGAGGGTAAGGATCGAACTGGCCTTGCGGGAATCTTCCTTGAGTATATCTTGGGAGTGTCTCCCATCAATATTCGCAAGGACTATCTGGCTACCAACATCTTCGAGGATAACTGGATGGAACACGCTTTGAATGCGCTTGCCGATCACCATATCGCGAAAAATCTCGAAAACGACGCCGATGCGCTCTTTTTCGCTCATGATGGCTTCGTGCGGGCGGCATTAGAGGCTATAGAGCAGCAGTTTGGCTCCGTGGATGGCTATCTCAAAAACGCCTTAGATCTCAACGATGGCGCCCAGGAGGAATTGAGAGCGAAATACCTGGTCTAAAACACCAATCTAAAGTATCTAGTCAAAAAAACCTGATCCAAAAATACCTGGTTCAAAACATCAATCAAAAACACCAACCAAAAACACCTGGTCTGGGCTTTAGTATGAACGCAAATCAGCGAATCGGTTAAGATTCAATCGCGTCTCGTCAAAAAGCTTTCAAACTTTTCAGGTATGATGCACCTAATGTCCATGGCTTTTGAGGAGTCATCGTGCCTAATAATTTCTCAGCTTCCAGTGTTTCATCCGCAAACTCGTCCTCTTCCGCAGCAATTCCGGAAAACCAAACCTTACAACCTGGGATTTCGTCTCAGTCAATCGAGGCGAACAGGGAAGGAGACAAGGGTCAGAGCGTAAAGGGCCAGAGCGTAAAGCCTCTGCCGCCCCAAACGGTGCTCGTTTTTGATTTCGGCGCCCAGTATGGTCAACTTATAGCCCGTCGAGTGCGTGATCTGCACGTTTACTCCGAGATTGTTCCCTGCGACATCTCCGCTGAAGAGGTAGCGATTATGGCCCCGGCGGCCATCATCCTTTCCGGAGGGCCAGCTAGCGTTTACGCCGATGATGCACCAACCATGGATCCGAGGGTATTCGATCTCGATATTCCCATTCTTGGTTTTTGCTACGGTCAGCAGATTATGGCCACATCATTGGGAGGATCGGTAGGCCACACCGACAAAGGCGAATATGGCCCCGCACCTTTGACGCGCTACGATAAGGACACTTCAGCCCTTCTTGCTGGAACTCCCGAGGAGCAAACGGTTTGGATGAGTCACCGGGATGCGGTGGTTGAGGTGCCAGATGGTTTCGTCATTACATCTAAAACCGATATTTGCCCGGTGGCTTCAATGGAAAATCCCGAGAAGCGCCTTTATGCCACTCAGTTTCATCCCGAAGTGCGCCATACCGTCTACGGCACGGAAATCCTGAAAAACTTCCTCTTCGATATTTGCGATTTGGATCCAATTTGGACGATGAGCAACATCATCGACGATGCCGTGAACTCTATCAGAGATCTGGTGGGAAGCGACCGAGTTATCTTAGGACTTTCCGGCGGCGTCGATTCGAGCGTTGTGGCTGCCTTGTGCTCACGAGCTATTGGCGGACAAGTGACCTGCGTGTTTGTTAATCATGGGCTCTTGCGCAAAGGTGAGCCGGAGGAAGTCGAATCGGTGTTTACGCGCCAGTTCGACGTCGATTTCATTCACGTTCATGCCGAGGATCGCTATGCGGAGCTGCTCAAAGGGGTATGCGATCCTGAGCAAAAGCGTCGCATTATCGGTACTCAGTTCTGGAAGGAATTCTTTGAGGTCGCTAAGAGCCTCGATGGCGTGAAATACCTGGCTCAGGGCACTATCTATCCTGACATTATCGAAAGCGGAGCGCGCAAAACTGGTGGCAAGGCTTCAACCATCAAAAGCCATCACAATCTGATTCCGTTCCCGCCGGGTGTGCACTTTGAGTTGATCGAGCCCTTGGATCACTTCTTCAAGGACGAGGTGCGCGCGATCGGAACCGCATTAGGCCTGCCCGATCCCATCGTTCATCGTCAGCCGTTCCCAGGTCCGGGTCTTGCCATTCGTATCATCGGCGATGTGACGCCGGAGAAGCTGCGCATCTTGAAGGATGCCGATGCTATTGTTCGCGAAGAGCTGGATGCCTATAACGAGCAGCTGTTTCAGGAGACCGGCGACCGCGCCGGCGAGCTTGAATGCAGCGAGGCCGGCGGGCCGGTGGTGGCGCGTCCCGTGTGGCAGTACTTCGCCGTGCTTCCTGACTTGCGTAGTGTTGGCGTTATGGGCGACGAGCGTACGTACCAGCGGCCAATCATCCTTCGTGCGGTTGAAAGCTCCGATGCAATGACAGCCGACTGGGCGAAATTGCCCTACGAGGTACTTGGCGCGATTTCTAGTCGAATCGTGTCCGAAGTGGATG
>CANRPV010000048.1 GCA_947632575.1 uncultured Eggerthellaceae bacterium
GACCGATCTTGGGCGATTCCAGAACATTGATGCGACCGGCAGCCTCTCCGCTATTATGCTCGATGACGAGTACTATGGCCTTCTTGACCGAGGTATCGAGATTGTCGATGGCATTCCAGTGCTCGGCCTTCACTATCTCCCGTTATTCAAGATTCACGCTTGGGCGAACCTCAGTGACGCCAAAGCGGCAGGAAAGAATGTGCACAGCGACGAGATAAACAAACATCGGAGGGATGTGCTGCGTTTATGCGCACTCTTCGAGCCGGGAACCGAGATAGCCGTACCTCCGAGCATCGTTTCCGAGGTGAAACGCTTTATAACGGAGCGCCCATGGGACGACAACATGATGAGGAACTTGGGGCTTAGAATCAGTGCCGATGAGATGGCTGGTTTGATTGAATCTTCATATAAGTGATATACCTTGTACAGCAAGTTATTTAATTCAAACTATCTCATTCACTTCCACAAGGCTGCAATAATGGGCTTTGTCGATATTCGGTAAAGACGTTCGACCAGTGAAAGCAACTGAAAAAGGAGGGCACGTCATGACCGAAAATGCCTTTACCCCCCTCAATTCTGAGAAATCAACTTCAGAGGAAGTAGCAGCAAAGCCACACGAAACGAAGTCGCCCGACGAGGCGAAGACCATTGCCGCCGAGAACGGCAAAGAGCAGAGCGACGATAGGGCTCAACATCTCTCCGACAGAACCCACGACGAAAATCCATCTACAGGTAAGCTTTCAGACGAAGAACTCGAAGCTGCCTCGGGCGGTGCGAAGATGTACAAGTTCTTCTGGGACACGCTCTACAGCCTTCCCTATAAAGACGAAATCTATGATTATGTGACCTTTTATCAGAGCACGACCGATTCACGCTTTTGCTATGAAAGGCTCGCGCAGAAGTTGCGTGAGCACGGCGACAACGGTACGGCCGACTGGCTTTTAAAGCAGTACAGCTGGTATCTCGACGTAGACAAAGGCGATCGCGTGATCTATTAGGACCATGATGATTTCGACTTTAAGAGAGGATAAGAGCCATGACTGAGAATACCCCGACATCCCCAAACTCTGATGAAGCCAAAAAGGAAGTAGCAGCGAAACTGGCGGCGGCGAAATCGCCTGATGAGGTGAAGGCAATCGCCGCCGAAAACGGCAAAGAGCTGACCGATAACGAGGCGCAGCACCTGTTTAACATAGTCCAGGGCAAAGATCCATCGACGGGCAAGCTTTCAGACGAAGAGCTTGTCGCTGTTGCGGGCGGAGTAGGCGATTGGAATGCGGCTAAAGAGCGTTCATGGCTTGCCACCTACCAATATTTACTTGATGAAGGGCTTATCGCGGCGATGAGCTACGATGAATACCTTTCGAGCCATGTCTTGGATGCGGACGGCGTCTATGCAAGGAACAAATGGATTAGCATGGGCAGAAAAGAAGACGCGGGCATCATATGCGATGGTCAGGGTTGTGCCGAATATCACATTTACAACGGTGGGAGATACTGGATCTAAGGTACTACGATAAGGGCAAGACTTGGTGGGAATGGTGGTACTAGTGCATAGCGTCAGTTGCCATTTGGAACATGCTTTGAAAAATGAACAGGTCACTATCAATGTAGACAGTGACCTGCGAATTAATGGTGGGCGATACAAGATTTGAACTTGTGACCCCTACCGTGTCAAGGTAGTGCTCTCCCCCTGAGCTAACCGCCCGATTGTCAATGACGCTGAGTGCATGTCCTGACGCAGATTGCACGTCCGAAACGTAAAGCACGTATCAGCGAAAACAAATTCTATCAGAAAGACCGCTCCTCGCAAGAAAAATTTAGACGGTGAAGCGTATACCTACGTAATAGATATTGTCAGGAAGACCGCGCACCTCATAGACCCTCGAAAGCTCGATGATCGAGATTCTCCAGGTATAGGTGACGCCGCCACTGGATAACGTGCCGGTCCGATAGGTATTGCCCACGTCGTCTACGCCCGAATCGATGATGGTGGCATTCTCTAGGCCCTCCGCGAGCAAAGCGTTCTGGAGCGTGAGCTCCACCGATCCTGATCGGAAATCGGCGTAGTGGAGTCGCAGCTCAGTGGAGGGGGTACGGCTTACCGCCAGCTGCCACGAGCCATTCAGAAGGCGTGCCACCTCACTGGGCGCCAGATTATCGATGCCTTGCATGTACATAAGACCAGCCTCGGCAAGGGTCACATCTGAGGGTAATTTGATGACCTGGAATCCGCCATTGGGATTGGTGCCGACGGGCTCTTGTTCGTAGAGGGTATAACCGCTATCTTTCAAGGTCTGCATGATCGCCGCGTCATCCATGGTCATGAATGAGAAAAGGTTAGGTAGATCAAGGTTTACCTCGCGATTTATGTTTTCCTCAAAAGCTGTCTGCTCGTTACGTTCGGCAAAGACCACCTGATCGAAGTACCAAATGAGGAATATGACACCAAAGACGGCAGCGATGGCCGCGATGATGAGAGCACCTTTCTTCACGGTAGAAGGCGGATCGAGAGGCCGATCCAGCGCGCTTGCGTCAGGGTAGCGAATGCCATCTCTGATCCGAGGATCCTTTTCATGACGGGAATGCTGAGATCTCAGTTTCATGCATTCTCCTCAGGGTATTGGGAGAAGAGAGACGGGGTGGTGTCTCCATACAGGTCAACGCCCTCCTCGGATACGACGAAGGAAACCGATTGGGGCCACAGACGCGCCATAAACGGCGTGTAATGAGGGCTAACCTCGCCATCATACTGAACCTGCAGGGGCGGATCTGCCTCCAAATAAACTTCGTGACCCTGATAGATTTCCACGGCATCCGTGCGATGGGGGAAATCTCCTCCGCGATCGAGGATGGTGGCAAAGAGCACGGGGATGAGTCCGAGGGCATCTTTGGTGTTCATGACGACGATGTCAAAAGCGCCGTCACGGGGAAGGTTTTCATGAACGACAGGAATGTCGAATTGCAGCTTCGCGAAATTGATGATCAACACACCGATGCCTTCAGTCTCGATCGTCTTGCCATCGATCACAAGACGCAGCTTGGAAAACTGCGGCATGGGGTTTGCGAAGGCTGCCGAGAAATAGGCCATGGGCCCGAGCAGCTTTTTCGTGGGCATAGCGGCGCCCATGATGGTCGCGTCGTAGCCGGCGCCGGCCATGACAGAAAAGCCGGTGGTGGAGCCATCAGGAAACGTGATCTCACCGAAGTCGAAATCGAGTGTCTCACCCTCACGAGCCATTTTCGCCAGAGCATGGGGTTCGTTAGGGGAGAGGAGGTTGAGCGTGAGCAGGTTTCCCGTGCCTGCCGGGAAGGGTAGAACCGGAATCCCGGTGTGCATCAGCTGGTGGGCAACGGAAGATATTGTGCCATCGCCGCCGCTTACGACAACGAGGTCGAAATCATCGGCGTCGTCCAAAAACGTGCTCACGTCGGTGGTGCCGTTGCTGGAACGAACGACAATCTCATCCCCATCTTGGGAAAAGGAACGCATGAAGTCGTAGATGGCCCCATCTCCATATCCTGAGGAAAGATTGTTCACGATGAGCAGTTTCAAAGAAATCCCTTCGCCTTTGCTATGCTATGGCATGGTACTACAATCCCCGCTTCAGGATTAAAGGAAAACCAAGTGTACATCGCTTCCCAAGAAAGCTTCAACGAGTTCATAGGTCGTGTGTCTCAATCGCCTCTTTTGGCCATTGACACGGAGTTTCTTCGCGAAAAGACCTATTACCCGCGACTTTGCCTCGTGCAGTTGGCCACAACAGATGATGTGGCTGTGGTGGATCCCTTTGCGGTGAAGGATCTCAGTGCCCTTGGTTCGATGCTCGACGATGAACGATGCGTGAAGATTTTTCATGCGGGGGAGCAGGATATTTCCATCCTTTGGCGTGAGACGGGAGTTCTTGCTCGTCCGGTTTTCGATACCCAGCTGGCTGCCGCACTTTTAGGACATGTGCAACAGATAGGCTACGGGGCACTGGTGCATTCGCTTTGCGGAGTCACCTTAAAGAAGTTGGATTCCTTTACCGATTGGTCACGTCGTCCCCTTTCGGAATCGCAACTTCGCTATGCCGCGGAGGACGTCTCTTTCTTGCCGGCCATGTATGAGAAGATGGTTGACATGCTTAAGGCCAAGGGACGTCTTTCCTGGTTGGATGAGGATTTCGCCGCCTTGAGCGATCCCTCTCGTTACACGGTCGATCCTAAGGAGCGCTTTCGTCGTTTGAAGCGCGCGTCCTCACTCTCAAGACATCAGCTTGCCGCCGCTCAGGCGCTCGCGGCTTGGCGCGAGGAAGAGGCTATGAGACGGGATATTCCTCGCAAATGGGTGCTGACCGATGAGCAGGTGGTTGAGGCATGTAAGCGGGAAGCCACGACCATCGATGAGCTTTTCATGGTGCGCGGTATGCGCGAGCGACTTTCCACGCGAGATGCTCGAATCGTCGCGTCGCTGATGGCCGAAGCGCTCGCGAAGCCTGAAAGTCAGTGGCCTGAGTATGATCGCTCCTCTCGCAGTGAGCGCAACGTGGATGCCAGTTTAGATTTGATGAACGCTTTGTTGAGGCTTCGGGCGAAGGAAAACGATATCGCCATGCAGACGCTTGCCACACACGATGATTTAACGCTACTGGCGCGAGGTCACGATGATGACGTGGAGGTTTTGAAGGGCTGGCGTCGTTCCCTTATCGGAAACGAGCTTAAAGAACTGTTGGCCGGGTCTTTAAGCCTCAGTCTGGAGGATGGAGAGCTTCGGGTTCATCGCATTTCGTTATAATGGCAAAAACACGAAGTGACTAAGGAGCTTGAAGCGTCTATGTTCAGTAATTCCTATCTGCTGCTGGTTATAGTTACTTTGGTCATTGGTCTGGCGGCTGAAGCCTATGTGAACGGTCAGCTGAATCGATATTCTAAGGTGCGCTCATCCCAAGGGTTGACGGGCTATGATTGCGCTCGTCAGATGCTGGCCTATTACGGCATCGATAATGTGGCAATTCGCCCTGGCTCAAAAGGCCAGGATTTCTTTGATCCGCGCAGCAATTCGGTCACGCTTTCACCAGGCGCCTATAACGGACGATCGATTACGGCCATGGCCACGGCTTGCCATGAGGTGGGTCATGCCTGTCAGTATGCCTTTGGCTATCAGCCGATGAAGATTCGCGGCGCCATCGTGCCCGTGGTGAATTTGGCCTCCAATATCTGGATCTTTCTCTTGATGATCGGCATCTTCATGAACATCGCCGGGCTTACCGATCTGGCGATCATTATGTATGCCGTGGTGGTGCTCTTCCAGCTTGTGACCTTGCCGGTAGAGTTCAACGCTTCTCACCGCGCCATGACCTACATGTCTTCCATCGGCCTGCCGGTTCAGGAGCAGAAGGCTTCCTGGAGCGTTTTGCGGGCATGCGCTCTCACCTATGTCGCCGCGGCGCTCACGTCGATTTTGCAGCTGCTGTGGCTTTTGGGTCAGCGTCGCGATTAAGACTCACGTATCATGACTGCTTCAAGTTTTGAAGGACAAGGCCTCGGTGGTCTGATCGAGGAGGAAACATCGTCGCAGACCCAAGCGGCTCTTTCCGTTTCAGCTGCGATGGGACTGGCGAAACGATCCTTAGAGGACATCGTCGTCCGTATCTTGGGCGAAGTGTCCGAAGTATCCAACAAGCCTGGTTACAAGGCGGTTTATTTCTCCGTGAAGGATAGCTCGGCATCGCTTCCCTGCATGATGTGGAATAATCGCTACCTAGCGGCGGGAGTGGAACTTCGTGTCGGCATGCTCGTTGAGCTCACGGGACGTTTCACGCTCTATGCTCCTAAAGGGCGGATGAACTTCGATGTGTTCTCTTTAAGCCTTGCCGGTGAGGGCTCGCTGCGCCTTCAGGTGGCGAATCTCGCCCGTAAGCTTTCCGCCGAAGGCTTGATGAGTCAGGAGAGGAAACGCCCTCTTCCCTTACTTCCGCAAACCATAGGTGTGGTCACCTCGCCGCGAGGCGCGGCGGTACACGATGTGCTTCGCACGCTTCGTCGCCGCTATCCTTTAGCGCGTGTGCTTCTCGCGGGTGTTCCTGTGGAGGGCGCAGATGCTCCTCGAGGGCTTATCGAGGCGCTTGGACGGGTAAGTGCAGCGGGAGCAGAAGTGGTGCTGTTGGTGCGCGGCGGAGGCTCCTTCGAGGATCTCATGTCCTTCAACGATGAGGCTCTTGCACGCTTTGTGGCGTCCATGCCCGTGCCGGTGGTCACCGGCATCGGTCATGAGCCTGATACCACTATCGCCGATATGGTGTCGGATTTGCGGGCCTCAACGCCCACGGCAGCGGCGGAATCGGTGGCTCCTACCCTGGAGTCTCTTCGTCAGCAGCTACAAACCCTGACGACACGGCTCTACCATGATCAACAGCGCCAATATGAGGCTTTGCGCCATCGGGTTGATCGCATAGGCGATCTGCCGCTTTTCCAAGAACCACAGAGGCTTTTTGATAGTGAAGCGCTCGCCCTTGATGAGCTGAGTTTGCGTCTGCGTCATATTGGGGAGACCTTCACCAATCGCTATCAAACCCAGCTCTCGGTGTTTGCCGCACGACTTCATGACCTGTCGCCTCTTGTGGTGCTGGGGCGGGGCTATGCACTGGTGAGAGATGATAATGCTGCCATCGTTAAGACGATCGGGCAGGTGAGTCCAGGAGACGATGTAACGGTGTCCGTATCTGATGGGGATTTGGTCTGCGCGGTTACGGCCACGGTATCACGAGAGGATGCGGAAGAGAGGAAGTTATGACAAACGATAGTACTGCGGTGGACGAACTCAGTTTTCGCCAGGCTCTCGCCGAATTGGAGGGCATCGTCTCAGTGTTGGAGAGCAACACGTTAGAGCTTGAAGAAAGCCTCAAACGCTACGAGCGAGGCGTGGCTCTTTTGGCGTCGCTGCAGCAACGACTCAACGCCGCCGAGCAGAAGATAGAAGTGCTCATGGGCGAGCTCAGCGCTTCTCCCGATGATGAAACCCAAGATAGCACGCTGTCGTAGGACAGTATCGTAGGACGTTGTGGTCGGACATCGTCGTAAACCGTTGTCGTAAGAAGTTGTTTCAGAACGCTGTCGTAAGAAATTGTCGTAGAAAGGACGACCATGAAAAAAGATGACTGCCTCTTTTGCAAAATCGTAGCCGGCGAGATCCCCTCGACGAAGGTCTATGAGGACGATGTGGTCTATGCCTTTGAGGATGTTAATCCGATGATGCCCGTTCATACGCTTATCGTGCCGAAGAATCACTATGACAACGTCGCGGCGGGCATTCCCAACGAAGAATTAGGCCATCTATTCAATACAGCAGGGACGGTCGCCGATATTAAGGGCATTAAGGACTCAGGTTTCCGCATAATCGTTAATACTAACGATGACGCCTGCCAAAGCGTGCACCACGTTCATGTGCATGTTTTGGGGGGCGAACCTATGAATGACGGAGATCCGTCAAAGAGCTAAAGCGCGTCCCAGAGAGGTTTTTCGAGTCGGTCGACGCGCTTTCGATGGGAGGATACCTTGAACGTTTTGGTGATCAACGCAGGTTCATCATCTTTGAAGTACCAGCTCATCAATGTGGAAACTCATGAGGTGCGCGCTCGTGGCATCTGCGAAAAAGTGGGGTACGAGGACTCTTTTCACAAGCATGGCTTTGGCGAGAACGAGGTGGTTAACCATGTACACATGGCTAACCACACTGAGGCCATTCATCAGGTACTCGTGTGCTTGACCTCAGGACCCAATAAAGCGGTGGATTCTTTGGACGCCATCGATGCGGTGGGCCATCGAATCGTACAGGGTGGTAGCTATTTCGACCACTCGGTGCGGATCAATGACGATGTGATTGAGAAAATCAGCGAATTGACCGAACTGGCTCCTCTTCATAACGGTGCGGCGCTGATGGGTATCGAGGCTTGCATGAGCCAAATGCCCGGCAAGCCCGAGGTAGCTGTCTTCGATTCAGCCTTTTTCCAGACTCTTCCGCCTACCGCCTACATCTATCCAATTCCCTATGAGTATTACGAAAAGTACCAGATCCGCCGTTACGGCGCCCATGGAACCAGCCATCGCTATGTAGCCATACAGGCTGCAAAGTTTCTCGGCAAGCCTTTGGAGGAGCTTCAGCTGATTACCTGCCATTTGGGTAATGGTTGCTCCATGTCGGCTATCGATCATGGTGTGGCCGTGGATACCTCCATGGGGCTCACGCCTTTGGATGGCCTTATGATGGGTACGCGCTGTGGCGCTATCGACCCGGCTATTGTCACCTTTATTGAGGATCACGAAGATCTCAGCCCTCAGGCTATGAACGATCTCATGAACAAGAAGTCGGGCCTTTTGGGCATCTCGGGCATATCAAACGATATGCGAAGCATCGATGAGGCGGCTCAGGCCGGAAACGAGCGCGCCCATTTGGCCTGTGACATGTATGCCTACTCTGCGAAGAAATACATTGGTCAGTATCTGGCGGTCATGGGAGGAGCCGACGCCATCATTTTGACGGCGGGGGTAGGGGAGAACAGCGCGTCTATCCGTGAGAAGATCTTCAGCGGTCTTGATACGCTCGGCATCGAACTTGATCTGGAACTTAACCAAGCTCGTGGAGGAGAGCGAGAGATTTCAACTCCGCATTCTCAAGTGCGCATCCTTGTTATTCCTACGAATGAGGAATACATGATCGCGCACGACACCTATGATGTTTTGAAGGCGAATATCTAAGACGTCCGCTTTAAAGATCCGCCTTCAAGAGATTAACCAGGTCGTTTGATTCATTTGCGGGGTTACCTACCCGTAGTAAAGGGAATGGCTAGGTGGCTTTGTGAAGCTACCTAGCCATTTCACTTGGTTCTCTTGAATACGCTCAGCTTTAGCGGATACGTTTGTTCTGGCTGATACGCTTGGTTACGAGGCTTGGGATTGAGCTTGGACGCAGGTGATAGCGATGACGCCGACGATGTCCTCGGCGCAGCATCCCCTTGAAAGATCGTTGACCGGCGCCGCGATACCCTGGGTTATAGGTCCGTAGGCCTCCGCCTTCGCGAGTCGCTGCACCAGCTTGTAACCAATATTTCCGGCGTCCAGATCGGGGAAAATCAACACGTTCGCATGACCGGCAACGGGAGAGCCCGGAGCCTTCGACTCAGCCACTGAGGGAACGATGGCGGCATCCAGTTGAAGCTCACCGTCGATGGCCAGTTCAGGGTCAAGGCTTCGAGCGATAGCCAAAGCTTCTATAACCTTGCCGGCATCGTCGTTTTTCGCAGAGCCATAGGTCGAGTGGGACAGAAGTGCCACCGAGGGTTCGGTGCCGATGAGCTGCTTCCAGGACTTGGCCGAATTAACGGCGATATGGGCGAGGCTTTCAGCGTCCGGGTGAACTTCCAAACCGCAGTCGGCGAAGATAAACGTGCCGTTTTGCCCGAAGTCGCAATCGGGGACGACCATCGCGAAGAAAGCGCTGACAAGTTTCACACCCGGTGCGGTCTTGAGGATCTGAAGGCTAGGACGCAACACGTCGGCCGTCGCATGGCAGGCTCCAGAGACCATGCCATCAGCATGCTTGTTCTTAACCAGCATGACACCGAAATATAGTTCGTTGTCCAGTAGTCGTTCAGCTTCCTCGAGAGTCAGACC
>CANRPV010000049.1 GCA_947632575.1 uncultured Eggerthellaceae bacterium
TGTCGTTGCGGTGGACGGCCACGAACTGGGTGGTCATCATGCCGCCCGCGGACCCTTCCTTGTAACCGAGAAGCTGGCGGATTTCGGTGGCGTCCTCGACGCCCATGAGACGCAGAAGGGTCTCCGCCTTCTCGTAGGGAAGATCACGGACGATATCAGCGGCGTCATCCGGATCCATTTTGCCTAACAGTCCAGCGGCTCGAGCATCCGGCAAATCGTCGATGAATTCGGCCTGATATTCATCTTCCATCTCCGAGATGGCTTCGGTCGCTTGAGCATCGTCGAGATGGGCGAAGACGCTAGCCCGCTGTTGAGGATCCAGCTGCTCGAGGATGTCAGCCACGTCGGCGGGATGGAGCTCGTCAAGGCGGCGGTGGGAGACGGAGAGCTGCACTTCCGACAGGTCACGATCGAGCAGGTCCATGTAATTCCAAGCGATGATCTGCTCTTCGAGCGGGTGGTGAAACACCCGGCCAACGGAGACCGCGGCCTTTTCGATCACCGGATGCAGACCGCGAAGGATGCCGCGGGACCCCACCTCGGCGCCGAGCAGTCGCAGCTGCTTGCCGGATTGGGAAAGCTTGAGGTCGTTCACCCGAACCACCTTCATGCCCTGGGTGTCGACGATTTGGCGATTCAGCAGATCGCGGGCGAGAAGGATCTCCTCAGGCTGAAGGTAGCTAAAACGAATGTCGTGGGCGGGAACCGAAAGCGTGATGCCATCCTCGTCGAAGATATCGACGTACTTGCGCCACGAGATCATGAAGGGGACGCGTCCGGGACCCTGGAAGGCTAACGAGGTGATACGCGGAAAGACCTCGCCCGTGGATATGGCAAGGTCGGAGACGGTTCCTATCTTTTCGCCGGTGGAATCGACCACCGGTTTTTTCAGCATCTGGGAGAGATAGAGCATGGCATTCCTTCCCATTGTCATGCTTCTGCACTCCACCTGCGCAAACACAAGCTACGAGCCAAGCTGAGGCATAAGGTCTCAGACAAGGTTTGTTCAGATGGGAGAAAACAGACGCGTCGCAGTCGTCCTTCGGCTGCCGACGCAAGGAAGGGGCCGAAGGCTTACATACTGTGAGGTTTCGGTTTTCGAACCTTCAAGTTTTATCCTTCCAAACCGGCCAAGATATTCAAGGTCTGAATGGTGCGCCGTGAGGGATTCGAACCCCCGACGTACTGATTCGTAGTCAGTCCCTCTATCCAGCTGAGGTAACGGCGCACAAAAACAGCACAGGCTATTCTGCCAGTCTTTTTCGCATCTGTCAACGAAAACAGCCGCCTTCCTTGGAGAAGGCGGCTGATCAGCTAGGGGTTATCCGTCTACATCGAAGGAGTCGCCGAGTGACCCCTTCGATTAACCCCTAAGATAAAGTGTGGCCCGTCGCGACGGTGGACTCTACGGCTTTGTGTTCCGCCGGATGATGGGGCAGCATATGGCGATTGTGCTCGCGGATGCGCCATGCGGCGAAGACAGCGGCGCTTACGGTCAAAATATTGGTCATCTGCGGGAGCCAATCCATCTCCACCATTTGAGCGGCGGAGATGATGGTGCCGATGATCGTTACGGCGATGGCGATGATGCCAAATCCGTAGCAGGCGTCAACCCGAGAGGGAACTCGGGAGGCATTGAAGCCGAGGACGCCCTCGATCAAGACCACGAGACCGGTGATGCAAAGGGCGACACCGAAGAACACGGACATGCCGCCAAGATTAGCCTCGCCTACGCCGGAGAGATAAGGATTCTCCTCGGGAGCCGCCGATACACCCAGGGCCCAGAAAATGATGGCCATGGCGATGGTCAAGACGCCGAAGATGACGTTGACGATAGAGATGAGGCGCAATGCGATCTCATTTCCAGCCTCAGCGCTGATGTCTTCAGTCTCACGAGCCGTATGGCCGGCGATAACGCACATGCCAAAGATCACGATACCGAAAATCTGAGCGAAGAAAGCGGTGGTACCAGGTACCGCAAAGCAGGTGAGAATCGTCGCACCGAGTGCAACGACGAGCGCCACGATGGACAGGACATAAAAAGCCCCAGCCCTCTCAGGATAGTAGGACGCGTTGAGACCAAACATGCTTACGACGAAGTAGAAAAAACCGATGATGAACATCAAAATGCCGGTTCCAAGTTGAAACATGTTGATGGGCTGGACCCCGTGAAGCAAATCAGGGGTTAAGGTAGGAGCAAGCCCGGTAATGACGAGCATTAAGGCCATCAGCATCGTAACAACAGAGTAAAACGCAGCAATCACTGAGATGACATTGAGTACTGCTGCGTGTCCAGATTGCTGACTCATAGCATCTCCTCTCATAAAAGGATTAGCAATAGTTTGTCAGTCGGTGTCGGTTGCCTATTAATAATGCGACGGCCTTGTGAAAATATGATTTCGAAAGGGGCTTTGAAACAGTTTTGTAAGAACAGCGAACGTCGAACGTAACTTTTCCCAATGTGGCTCTTTTTGTCCCCTTGGCTGTGAAAGCCGAAATTTCACCTGATCAGAGCCTAGAAATAGCTTTGCCTTCGCGTCTGGAACCGAAATCTTGGGTTACGAAAATTCGACATCTGAGACTCGAAGACTTTACAACGACGCGCTGATTACCGGGGCTTTTCTTTAAGGGACTACAGTAAATACAACAGTTGGTCGGTTGCGGTTTTTAAGGATGTAGATCTATTTAAGGAGGTCTCATGAGCAAGAAACAGTTACTGTTGAGCAGACGCTCCTTCCTAGTCGGTGCATCCGCTGCAGCGTCAACACTTCTCTTCGGCGCTTTGACAGGGTGCAGTAGCGCACCCGGCAACACCACTTTTGAAGGAATACCTACCAGCAGAGTACTCGTAGCCTATTACTCGAGGGCGGGAGAGAATCCCACCTCTCAGGGTATGGTGAATTTAAGTGTTGGCTTTACCGAGATCATGGCCAACTATATTGCAGAAGCTTTAAATTGCGAGATTTTCCAGATCGTTCCTGAAATCCCCTACCCAGCGGATTATGAGGATTGCAGGCTGGTTGCCCTCCATCAGGACGCGACGACCGTCTACCCGGCTATAGCCAATATCGCCGAGCTTCCTTCCATCGACGATTACGACATCGTATTCCTCGGTGGACCGAACTGGTTTGGCGTACCACCCATGGTCGTCTATACCTTCCTGCGCAACTACGACTGGAAGGGAAAGATCATCATCCCGTTCGTGACCAATAACGGCGGGGGTTTGGGAGACTATCAAGCAGTGTTCACTTACATGGCTCCAGGTGCCACGGTAAGCGGTGATGGGTTGGCAGTGCGCGGCGAATATGTCGAAGCTTCGCGTGAGCAGATCCAAACCTGGGCAAAGTCGATGGTCAACGCCTAGGGCGCGATCCGTCGACCCCACAAGCGCCGGGGTCTGACAGACAGTTTGAATGAGGCAGTTTGGCGCTTGGTATTTGACGAATCGCTACTCAGCAAAAGGAGGTTTTCCTATGGCCGCTGAGATTACACAGAAGGTGGAGCCCGTAAGGAACAGAGCCCCATTTTCGCTCATCTTTTGGAAGAGTGTGTGGTATGGCCTTATAACCGGAATCGTAACTGGCTGGGTGAAGCTTGGCTGGGAGCAGCTGTTCCCGCCCCGTACCTTGGCCCGTGGCGTCTCCAATGAGCCGCAGTTCTTGCTGCAACAACTCGGCGTACCTCACGACATCACCACCGCGTTTGTCTATTACTCAGACAACCAGATCCAGTGGGTCGCTCTCTGCATCCACTTCTCGTTCTCGATTTTCTTCTCGTTCTTGTTCATTCTCTTGATCCAGTATTGGCCCAAGATTGCCGTTTTCGAGGGCGCTGCTTACGGCATCGCCTCTTGGATCGCATTCCATCTGGTGATCCTACCCGCCATCGGCAATGTTCCGCCAATGTGGGGTCAACCTCTCACCGAGCTTGGCTCAGAGTTCTTCGGACACATAGCCTGGGCCTGGGCGATATCGGCGGTGTCATGGTATCTCATTGCGAAACAGCGCAAGAAGACCCTTCTCCATCCTCATGTGGGTTGGGGCTTCGAAAAGGTTATGCCTTCTCCCAATGATGAGTATCACCGCGTCTAGGTTGCGTTTCGGTTAGGGTAATACGTCTCGGTTTGGGATATACGTCTCGGTTAGAGATATAGATTAAAGACGTAGATTAGAGGCGTAGATTAGGATATAAGCGAATGGGCCGGATCTTACCGGCCCTTTCCTTTTCGAGGTAGAGAGCAGAGTTACGCTAGGCGCGAAGTGCAGCGTCTAGGTAGGCTTGTTGTGGCGTCACGCATGGATTTGACGCCGCGCTAAGCGGGGTATCAAGCGTGGGGAATTCAAGGAGTGAGTATAGAAGCCCGTTCAAGGCGCTATTATTGCTAAATCCTTTAAGAAGGAGGCATCGTGAACTCAGAACTTGAAAAAATGAACCCATATGAAGTCGGTCGACCCGCCGCCTATGACGCGGGTTTGGACAGTGACACCCGCTCCATCACAGCACCGGCCTCTAACGCCGCCGACACCATCGAATTGACTCCTCAGGAGACCGAGAAGTTTTCGCTCTATGACACCTTCTATCGGGTTAACTCGATCGAGCCCGATTCCTACCGTCGCTTCGATGTGAAGCGCGGTCTTCGCAACGTCGATGGAACCGGTGTGATCGTAGGGCTCACCAACGTCTCCAACGTTCACGGTTACAAGATCGAAGATGGCCAGAAAAAGGCCGACGAGGGATCGCTGCTTCTGCGCGGTTATGAGATCTCCGATCTGTTGGGCGACCTGTCACCGGACCATCGCTTCGCCTACGAAGAGGTGGCCTATCTGCTTCTCATGGGGGAACTTCCCACCCAAACGCAGCTGAATTACTTCGTCGATACGTTAAGCGCCCATCGGGAGTTGCCGGATGGATTCACCGGATCGGTGCTCATGCAAAACACCCCACCAGACATCATGAACGTGCTCTCTCGTTCGGTGCTGCAACTCTATGCCTATGACGACTATGCCGAGGATCGCTCCTACGAGCATGAGGTGCATGCCGCGATCTCTCTCATGGCTCGGCTTCCGCGCATCATGGTGCTGACCTACTACGCGCAGCAGGCGCGCTATCACCACGGATCCATGATTATGCATCGCTTCATCCCCGGTCAGTCCACCGCCGAGACCATCTTGTCCATGCTGCGTCCGGATCGGGAATTCACGCCCGAAGAGGCGCGCATGCTCGACGTCATGTTAAGTCTTCACGCCGAGCATGGCGGCGGCAACAACTCCACCTTCGTCACCCGTGTTTTGACCTCGGCTGATACCGATCCCTACTCCACCTATTCGGCGGCTATCGGATCTCTTAAAGGACGTCGTCATGGTGGCGCAAACCTGCAGGTTCGTGCTATGCAGGAGGAGATCAAGCGAGAGGTTACCAACTGGGATAACGATGACGAGGTTGCCTCCTATCTGCGAAAGATCGTCAACAAGCAGGCCTTCGACAAGACCGGTTTGGTCTACGGCATGGGACATGCTGTCTATACCTTAAGCGATCCTCGAGCAGTGATCTGCAAACGCTTCGCGGAAAACCTCGCTGCCGGCACCGAGTACGAAGCCGAATTCCAGCTGCTGAAGTCCATAGAGCGCCTCGCTCCTCAGGTGATCTTGCAGGAAAAAGGAACCATCAAGGATATGTGCGCCAACGTGGATATGTACACCGGTTTTATCTACGAGATGATGGGCATACCTCAAATCATGATCACACCGCTGTTCGCCTGCGCTCGCATGGCCGGGTGGGCGGCTCATCGCTTCGAAGAGCTGGTCTCAGGTGGTCGCATCATTCGTCCGGCTTACAAAAACCTCAATAGCGAGCGACGTCATTATCTGCCTATTGGCGAACGCGAAGAATAGGCCTTTGCTGGCTCGCGCTTTAGCGTCTTTCCCAGGGGAAGCGGTGCTTCACGCGAGCTTTCGAGGTGGTTTTGTCCCGGTAGTGGGGATGGTGCTTCAAGAAGAAGTAGTTGCAGAGACGCACGATGCCCAAACCCACCAACGCAACCACAAGAAAGCTCAAGGAAAGATCTAGCACGGCTTGATGGCCATCGCCCCAAGCGTAGAGCGAAAGCAGCGCGAAAAAGGCCGCGAGGACGATAAACAGCCAGCTAAAGATCCGAATGAGGAGTTCCTTCGCGCGCTCAGGAGATGAGCGCCATGCCACGAAAAGATAGATAGCAAGAGCTATGACCACCAGCAGGATGATGCCGGGAACAGTACGAGAGAGTCTTGCTATCAGATTGATCATGACCGCGCCTTCGACTTTTGTGACCCCGAGAAAGAGGTATTCGCGTCGTCATCCTGGGGAAATACGGCCGCGCCAAGAGGTGAAAACGAGCTGACTCGACTCCACCATCCCTTCCTTTGCGCCTCCGCCGATAGTCTATAGGCCAAACTGAGGTCATCTATCAAGGCGAAGCTGGTGGAGCCGCTGCCGCATAAAAGCACATCGCTCACGCCTTTTTGAGCGAGAAGCCAGTCTTGAACAGCGCCGATGGCTGGCGCCACTTGTCGCGCAGCCTCCGTGAGGTTATTGATTAGCGAAACCTCCGCTGCCGCTTTAAGACCATAGGCCTTCTGTGTGAGTTCAGCGGACACGACGCTAGCCGCCTCGTCAAATGCCTGATAGACGGCGGCGGTGTCGGCCCCTTGATCAGGTTTCACAAGAAGAAGCGTGTGGGTTCGAGGCGTCAGGGAGCAAACAAAGTGATCCCCAGTGCCGTCGAAGAGAGCGCAGCCTCCATGGAGGAAGAAAGCCACATCAGCACCGAGGGACTGGGCACATTGCTCCAAACGAGGGTCGGATTCATCGACTGACAAGAGCTTCGCGAGACCAAGGAGAACAGCAGCAGCATCGGAGGAGCCCCCGCCTAAGCCCCCTTGGGTGGGGATGTTCTTATCGACGCGTAAGGCGCAACGCGCAGGTCTGCCAAAACCGACGAGACGGGTAAAGCTATCGATGGCTTGGGTGATCAGGTTGTCGGAGGCGGCCAGTGAAACGCCGCCACCGTTTATCTTGTCGGCCATGTCGATGTACATCAAAAGGTTGTCACTGGGACCGGCAATGGTCATATGCTCTGGATCTTTGGCGAGCTCCTCTTCGGTGGGAGGCTCTGCTAAGGGAGAAAGGTGGAGATAAAGCGTGTCATGAAGGGCGAGCGCGTGAAGGATCGTCACCACCTCATGATAGGAATCGGCGCGTTTGTTGCCGACGGCGAGCAGGAGGTTCACCTTCGCCGGCGCGATGAGCCTCAGACTGCCGATGCCCAAAAAAGTGTCGGCGTTCCACTGGGCGTCGCGAGCCTCGGAAACCATATCGACCTGTTCACGATGGATGGCCATTTCACCTCATCCTCTTCTCGGCGAAAAAAGCGCGCAAGAGATTGGCGCTTTCCTCTTCAAGCACCCCGGATCTCACCTCAAAGCAGTGGTTCAGCCGCTTATCCTCATGAACGGCGTATAAGCTGCCTAAGGCCCCCGCTTTAGGATCGAAAGCCCCGAAAACGCAGCGACGGATACGCGCTTGCTGCATGAGTCCCGCGCACATAAGGCAAGGCTCAAGGGTGACGTAGAGCGTGCAATCGCTGAGTCGCCAGGCGTTTAGGGTACGAGCCGCCGCCTCAAGGGCGATGAACTCCGCATGAGCCGCGGGGTCGTTGCGACGTTCGCGCTCGTTGTGACCTTGGGCGATCACGCGAGCTTCGGCTACCGGACGTCGGGTTTCACGATCCAGGGGCTCAAAGACCACGATGGCTCCGATGGGAACCTCGTCTTCGGCGTAGGCTTTCTCAGCCTCTTGGAGGGCAAGAGCCATGAAAGCTTCATCGCGATCAAGAGAAATGGGAAAACCGGGGCTTGGGGTCGCTTCGTTCATAACACCATTATATGATAGACTGGTAAGTGCCTTTCAGGCCGATAGGGGCTTGTTGAAATAGCTCAATGGGCCTCGTTCAGGGATCTTTGACAGCGGAGGAATGGCCGAGTGGTTGAAGGCGGCAGTCTTGAAAACTGTTGTGCCGCAAGGTACCGTGGGTTCGAATCCTACTTCCTCCGCCAGTTCTTTATCTTCCATCCGTTTTTTTAAGTACGTGATTAGTACATGATTAGTATGAGATTACCTCGCCAAGAGGGATATTTCGCGCATTCTCCAAACTTAAAGTTGACTCTAGGTCATTACAATAAGGGCATCGTGAACGACGAGAGTGCCTTGGCAAAGATGAACGAGGGTGAGGTATCCATGGCTATTGAGACGACAGTTCCTGCGAAGTATGGATTTGGTTGTATGAGGCTGCCGCTTCTCGACCCCAACGACGAGTCATCTATCGATATCGAGCAGGTCAAAAAGATGGTGGACGCCTTTATGGCGGCGGGGAATACCTATTTCGATACGGCTTATGTCTATCATGAGGGCTGTTCGGAGACCGCGCTCAGGGAGGCGCTGGTTAAGCGCTATCCACGAGATAGCTTTACGATCGCCACTAAATGTCTGGCATGGACCTACGATAACGCCGAAGAAGCGCAGGCTTGTCTTCCCACTTCTCTCGAGCGCTTAGGTGTCGATTACATCGACTATTACCTGCTTCATAACGTGGGTGGCAAGCGCACCGCGAAGTTCGACGCGTTTGATATGTGGGATTACGCGAAGCGGATGAAAGAAGCCGGCCTTATCAAGCATTGGGGCTTTTCCATCCATGATGGCCCTGAGGTGCTTGAGGAGATCCTCAACGCTCATCCTGATGTAGAGTTTGTCCAGTTGCAGGTCAACTATCTGGACTGGGATGATCCGGTCACCCAGTCTCGAAAGCTCATGGACGTGGCGGCCGCCCATGGAAAGCCCGTCATCATCATGGAGCCGGCCCGTGGCGGACGTCTGTGCAATCTGCCCGAAGAGGTGGCCGCTCTGCTTCAGGAGGCCAACCCTCAAGCGCCGATATCGAGTTGGGCTTATCGTTTCTGCTGGAATCTTCCCAATGTCTTAGCCGTGCTGTCGGGTACCTCCACGCTTGAGCAGATGGAAGAGAATCTGGCCAGCTACGCGGCGAATGAGCCCTTGAGCCCGGAAGAGGAGCAAGCTTTGGCTAGCGCCGTTGCCGCCTTGCGGGATATGCAGGTGGTTCGCTGCACCAACTGTGGCTACTGCTTGGACGGATGCCCCAGTCATGTGAAGATTTCGACCATTATGGGTCTGCTGAACCTTGAGGCGATGACCAAGGATCGGGAATTCGTCAAAGGGCTTTATTCCTGGCAAGCCGCCGATGGCTATGCATCGGAGTGCATCGCCTGCGGCGCCTGCGAGGCTATCTGTCCTCAGTCGATCTCCATCATCGACAACCTCAAAGTGGCCGCTGAGGCGTTTGAGGATTAACGCGTACGGATAAGGCTGACGAGTCGAGGTCTAACGCGTTCGGGCAAGACTAATGCGTCGGGGTTGACGCGTACGGGCGGTACCGACGCATACGAGGACTAACCCGCTAAGAAAAGACCCCGCTCGAGAACTGGAAC
>CANRPV010000050.1 GCA_947632575.1 uncultured Eggerthellaceae bacterium
GCGATTACGTCACCGGACAGACCCGTCCCGCTCGTGAAAATGAGAAGTACGCGGCAATCCAGCGAGTCATAAGCGTTAATGGTGTTCCCGTCGAAGAGCTCACGGCTCGTCCTCGTTTCGCCGATCTTACACCGGTCTATCCCGATGAGCGTTTGCTGATGGAGCATGGGAAGAACACCATCACGGCGCGTGTCATCGATCTGGTCGCACCCATAGGCAAAGGTCAGCGCGGTCTTATCGTATCGCCGCCGAAAGCCGGTAAGACCACGATCTTAAAGGATATCGCCGCTTCGATATCCGCCAACAATCCCGAGGTTCACCTCATGTGCTTGCTTGTGGACGAGCGTCCTGAAGAGGTTACGGACATGCAGCGCTCGATTCACGGCGAGGTGATCTCCTCCACCTTCGATATGCCCTCCGAAAACCACATCGCGGTGGCCGAGCTCGTCATCGAGCGGGCGAAGCGTCTGGTGGAGACCGGAAAAGACGTGGTCATCCTTCTCGACTCGATCACTCGTTTGGCCCGCGCCTACAACCTGGCTCAGCCGGCGTCCGGTCGTATTCTTTCCGGAGGTGTCGATTCCACGGCACTGTATCCTCCCAAGCGTTTCTTGGGCGCCGCTCGCAACATCGAGGGTGGCGGTTCGCTTACTATCTTGGCTTCGGCTTTGGTGGATACGGGCTCGAAGATGGATGAGGTTATCTTTGAGGAGTTTAAGGGCACCGGCAATATGGAGCTTAAGCTTGACCGTGGCCTGTCTGATCGTCGCATCTTCCCGGCAATCGATCCGGTAGCCAGCGGCACCCGTAAAGAAGAGCTGCTGCTTGATAACCAAGAGGCGCCGTTGATCTGGGCAGTTCGTCGCATCCTCGCCAATATGAACAACACCGAGCGAGCCATGGACATGCTCATCAAGTCGCTCCAGCAAACCGATAATAATCAGGAATTTCTCATCCGTACGGCCAAGAAGGCCCAAAGCCAGATTGGGAAGTCCGACGAAAATTTTGAGTTTTAGCGTTTCCGGGAGATGATACCCATGGCCGAAACCCCACAATGGTCCCAAAACCTCTGGCACGGACCGGCAGATAATCCTGGGGCAGCGCTAAACGGAGCACCTTTTGTCGCTCCGGGGGCACCTGGCTCTACCTGGGCACCTCCCGTACCGCCTCAGAGCGCCCCTGGCGTTCAGGGTGCCTGGACAGCCACCGGTTCCTCCCGCTCCTGCACCGAAAAAGCGGGGCTGGATTGTGGCGCTTGTGGCGGTGATTCTGTTTTTCCTCTTCCTGTTCGTGGCCATGTTTTCCTGTGTGGGCATGGTCAACTCATCATTTGGGTCGCTCGGTGGCGGTACCTCCTCAAGTGTGCCCTATACCTCGGGTAATACCGTGGCCATCATCACCATCGACGGAACCATTCAATATGATGGCTCCACCTCAAGTCCCGAGGGGCTTTCAGCGAAGCTTGACATCGCAGCCGCATCGCCTGATATCAAAGCCGTGGTCTTGCGTGTGAACTCGGGTGGGGGTACGGCGACGGCTGGTGAGGAGATGGCCATTTACGTCAAGGATTTCCCGAAGCCCATCGTGGTTTCAAGTGCGTCTACTAACTGCAGTGCCGCTTATGAGATTTCCTCTCAGGCCGACTATATTTTTGCCGATGAAACCAGTGCGATTGGCGCTATCGGCACGATCATGCAGACGACCGATATCTCTCAACTGCTAGATAAACTCGGCATTCAGATCGATAACATCTCATCGACGGAGTCCAAGGAATCCAGTTTTGGCGTACGTCCTCTCTCTGAGGAGGAGCGTGCCCACTATCAGGCGATGGTCGATCAGATCAATGGGATCTTTGTCGCCAAGGTAGCTGAGGGACGCCATATGACGGTGGAGGACGTGCAAGCGCTTGCCACTGGATTGCCCTACACCGGCATAGACGGTGTGGAAAATGGCCTGATCGATGCCATAGGTACCTTGGATGACGCAGTGGCCAAGGCCTGCGAGCTTGCCGGCATTGGCAGCGCGGATGTCATTTATCTTCGTGACGAGCGCTCCGATCTTTCCTTTATGATGGATTTGCTCGGTTCAAGCTCATCCTCTTCAACGACCGATCTTAAGGAAACAAGTCTCTATGCTCTTCAATAACAATGATGAACAGCGCCAATGGCCGACTCGGGCCGTTGTGACCGCTGGTATGCCCTATGGCAATAAACCTCTTCATTTCGGCCATATCGGCGGCGTCTTCGTGCCGGCCGACGCGTTCGCTCGCTTTCTGAGGGACCGTATCGGAGCAGAAAACGTGCGCTTCGTCTGTGGCACCGACTGCTTTGGATCTCCTATCGACGAGGGATATCGCAAGCGTCTTGAGGCGGGAGACTTCAGCGGCAGCATCGCCGATTACGTTGGAGAGAACCACCGACGCCAGCGGGATACGCTCGAGAGCTTTCAGATCAGTCTCGACATCTATGAGGGCTCGGGTATCGGTCAAGCCGGAAATATCCACCAGATGGTTTCCGACGCCTTCATCAAGCGTCTGCATGAGAAGGGCTGGCTGAAGCGGGAATCCACGTTGCAATTCTTCGATCCGGAAGCCCAGATCTTTCTCAATGGACGTCAGGTGGTCGGTCGCTGCCCCGTACAAGGCTGCAAATCCGAACACGCCTATGCCGACGAATGCGATTTGGGCCATCAGTACGAGCCGGAGGATCTTATCGCTCCGCGCTCAACGGTCAGCGACAGCGTTCCCGAAATGAAGCCGGTGGAGAATTGGTATTTTGACCTGCCCGCTTTTAAGGAGTTTTTGGAAACGTTCACGGAGAGTTTAGCTCAAGATGAGGATCAGCGTGCCATCGTCGCTCAGACTCTCAGTGAGTTTCTCCAGCCGCCCATCGTCTATATCAAAAACGAGGCCTTTGAGGGCTATGAGGCCCTTGCTCCCGAGCTGCCCGCTCATGTCATGCGGCCAGCTGAGAAGGGCAAGCAGAGTTTTGAGATCGAGTTTGAGACTATCGAGGATCGCGACAAGGCACGGCCTCTGCTCGCCCGGGCGGGACTTCGGTTCCGGACCAGCAAGACGCTGGTGCCGTTTCGCATCACGGGCAATATAACCTGGGGTGTGCGAGCGCCCGAACTTGAGGGTACAAACGGTCTGACGGTTTGGTGCTGGCCTGAGTCTCTTTGGGCGCCAATCTCTTTCACCATCGCCGTCAACGATCGTCTCGGACTGCCGCGTCGGGCTTGGGAGGACTTCTGGTGCTCCGAGGATGCGACGGTCTTTCAGTTCATCGGTCAGGACAATCTCTATTTCTATGGCATCGCCCAACCGGCATTGTTCGAGGCCTTAGGCGAGGGCGATTTTCTCATTCCGGGTGATCGGGATCATCAACTTAGCCAAACACGACTCATCGCCAATCATCACATTCTCTTCGGTGATCACAAGGCCTCGTCTTCAGGTTCCCTCAAACCCCCGACGGGCGAGGAGCTCCTGGAGCATTACACAGTAGATCAGCTCCGCGCCCATTTCTTGGCGCTCGGTCTCGATCAGCGCTCGGTGGGATTTAAGCCCAAGGTCTTCGATCCTTCGGAGGAGAAGCGCAACGATCCGCGGGTGGCTGATCCGGTGTTAAAGGAAGGTGCTTTACTCACCAACGTGTTTAACCGGCTGGCGCGAAGCTGTTTTTACGAAGCACAGAAGAACTTCGATGGCTTCATGCCCTTGGGAGAGGTGGGACAGGAGGTGCTCGAGCGCTGCGAGCAGGTGCTTGCCACCTATGATCGCCTGATGCACAAGGCCGAGTTCCACTCCATCATGGCCTTGATGGACGAATTCATTCGCGCATCCAATAAGTATTGGGCCGACGGGATCAGCCGCGCCGATCGGGAGCAGGATGCGGCGGCGAGAAGACAGGTGCTGTTGGAGTGCTTCTTCTTGCTGCGCGTTGCGACGCTGCTCATGCATCCCATCGTTCCGCGGGGCTGCGAGCAGATTTGCGATTATCTCAATTTCTCATTCGACGACTTCTTCAGCTGGAACTACGATTTCTCCTCAATGGATGAGCTTTGCACGGCCAGTGAGACCGATGAAGGTCGTCATCGGATATGTGAGCTTCCGCCACGTTTTGATTTCTTTAAGAAGCATCCTTCTCAAATGAAGGATTAATTGATGAGGTTTTATAGGGTCGGCAGCTATGGATTATGTGGTGATTGAACGGATTCCCGAGGCTCCTCGGGTTCCGCTGCCTCCTCGCAAGCACAAGCCCCAAGATTCACTTGCCATCAACGTGCCTGACGTGGCGTTGATCTTTGAGGGTGGAGGGATGCGATGCAGCTATACCGCAGGTGTCGTGTCCATGCTCGTTGAACAGGGGTTGAATTTCCCGAAGGTCTATGGTGTCTCGGCGGGTGCGAGCAACAGCGTGAACTATCTCTCCCACGACGTTGAGCGTGCTCGCGCCTCATTTGTCGATCTTGTCAAAGATCCCCGCTTTGGCGGCTGGGGCAGCTTCATTCGAGGTACGGGCTATTTCAACGCGCCGTATCTCTACGAGGAGCTGGTGGAAAGCCTTGCCGGCAGCGATGATCCCATGGCCTTCGATGCGGCCACGTTCCTTCGCAATCCAGCTGATATCCATATTGAGGCTTTCGACTGGGATACGGGGGAGAGCGTCGTCTGGACGAAGGAGGACATGGACGACTGGAGAAGCATCTGCCGTTACGTGCGCGCGTCTTCGACCATGCCCATCTTTATGGAACCGACCACCATCAACGGACATACCTACATGGACGGTGGTATGGGAGATAGCTGGGGGATTCTGCTCCACGCGGCGCAAGCTGATGGGTTCAAACGATTCTTCGTCGTGCGAAGCCAGGAGAGATCCTATCGCAAAAAACCCTTCGATCGCGCGACGGAGCGGCTGTTCCGGCTTGCCTTCCATAAGCATCCCCTCGTAGCCGAGCGATCCATAGAGCGCTGGCATCACTACAACGATCTCCTCGATGAGATCGACGAGCTCGCGGCGGCGGGACAAGCCTATGTGTTCGCGCCGGAAACCATGAACCTCTCCAACAAAGAGGCTCATCTCTCCAAACTTCAAGAGGCCTACGATCGGGGTTATGCCCAAGCCTATCGAGAGCTTGACTCCTTACGCCAGTGGCTCTGGGGGTCCTAAGGGCTCTTACGGCTTGCAAGCCGAGACTGAAGTGTTAGAATAACCAGGCTTCTTTTTTCGAAGCGGAAGAATACGCATGTCGAAGCGACCCGTGTCGCCAGTGGCCACCGAAAAAGGCTGCGATGGCGGGGATGACCTTCGACAGAGGACTAACGAATGGAGTTACGCTATGGCGAAAGTCAGCATTGCGTCGTTGCTCGACGCAGGCGCCCATTTTGGGCATCAAACCCGTCGCTGGAACCCGAAGATGCGTCCCTACATCTTCGGCTCGCGGGAAGACATCTACATCATCGATCTCAAGCAAACCCTGATCGGCCTTGACCGGGCTTACACCTTCGTGTCCGATCTGGCTCGCAAGGGTGGCGCCGTTCTTTTCGTCGGCACCAAGAAACAAGCTCAGGAAGCTGTCGCCGATGCAGCCAATCGCTGCGGCATGCCTTATGTAAATGCTCGCTGGCTGGGCGGTATGCTCACCAACTTCGTGACCATCCGCGCCCGCGTGGATCGCATGGAAGAGCTTGAGGCCATGGAGGCCGATGGACGTATGGCCCTGCTTCCGAAGAAGGAGCAGATCGTTTTGCGCAAGGAGTTAGCGAAACTCCAGACCAACCTCAACGGCATTCGCAACATGAAGCGCGTGCCCGATGCCGTATTCGTCATCGACACCAATCGCGAGGCAATCGCTATCCATGAGGCTCGTCGCCTTGAGATCCCTGTCGTGGGCACCTTGGATACCAACTGCGATCCCGATGACGTGGATTATGGCATCCCAGCCAACGACGATGCCATTCGCTCGGTTCGCCTGTTAGCCGATTTCATCGCCGACGCCGTGATCGCCGGTTCTGGGGCTGAAGTGACCCTCGAAGAGATGAGTCCGGCAGAGGCGAAGGCCGTGGAAAAGGCCGAGCATCCCACTGAGGTCATTGAGACCGCCAATCTTCCCATTGACGAAGAGACCGCTGAGGAAATCGCAGAGGCCATCGAGGACTAACGACTCTTGGTCGTAAGTAATCGATAGACTCGATGCGTATCAGGTTTTAGAAAGGACCTACTATGGCAAACATTACCGCCGCCTTGGTAAAAGAACTCCGCGAGATGACCGGCGCTGGCATGATGGAATGCAAAAAGGCGCTGGTGGAGGCCGATGGAGATCTGGATAAAGCTGTTGACGTGCTGCGCACTCGCGGTCTGGCCGCTGTGGCCAAGAAGGCTGGACGCGCCACCAACGAAGGCCGCATCACGGCTCAGGTATCTCATGATCACACCAAGGGCGTGATGGTTGAGATCAACTGCGAGACCGACTTCGTCGCCATCAACGAGAAGTTCAAGGCCTACGCTGAGAAGATCGCCACTGCCGCGCTCGAGGCTGCCGCTGAGGACGTGGAATCCCTGAAGGCCGCGACCATCGACGGCGAAACCGTCGAAGAGGTCATCACCGACGCCATCCATGTGCTGGGCGAAAACATCCAAATCGCTCGCGTGGCGCTGGTAACCGCACCGGGCGTTGCCTCCTACATTCATGGCGAGGGTAAGATCGGCGTTTTGGTCACCTTCGACATCGAGGGCATCAACCCCGCCTCCGATGGCTTCAAGCGCTACAGCCGCGACATCGCCATGCAGATCGCAGCCACCAACCCGGTCTCGGTGGATCGTGATAGCGTGGATCCGGCCATCGTCGCTCATGAGAAGGAAATCTATAAGGCTCAGGCCGCCGAGTCCGGCAAGCCCGAAAACATCCAAGAGAAGATGGCCACGGGACGTCTTGAAAAGTACTACAAGGAGAATTGCCTTTGCGAGCAAGCCTTCGTCAAGGATCCCGACACGACCGTCTCCGCCTTCACGGCTCAAAGCGCCAAGGAGCTCAATGGCTCTATCACCATCACCGGTTTTGAGCGCTTCGTGCTTGGCCAAGCTGAGTAGCTTCAAACTGAGTAGCTTCAGGGTAGGTAAAAGCGGACTTTAAGCCTAAACCGCCTTTTGCTTTCACTGTGAATGCCCCCAAGAGATGGCGATTGTTCCCTATAATGGGACTATCGCCCTTGGGGGCGTTTTTTACTAAGGTTGGGTCATGACAGAAGAAATCATCATAGTTGAAGGCAACGGGACCCTTCAGGGTGATGTTCCCATTGCCGGTGCGAAAAATTCTGCGTTGAAGCTGATGGTCGCAACCTTACTGGGGCAAGGGACCTCAGTACTCTCCAATATTCCTCGTATTTCAGATATCGACGTGATGATAGAGGTGCTTGAGCGTCTTGGCGCCAAGGTGAGCCGCGAGGATCACGACCTCATCATCGACACGGCGCCGGTAAATAGTTTTGAGACACCCTACGATCTGGTATCTAAGATGCGTGCCAGCATCTCGGTTCTCGGGCCGTTGATCGCGCGTTTTGGAGAAGCCCATGTGGCCATGCCGGGAGGATGTCAGATCGGCGCGCGGAAGATCGATATGCATCTGGCGGGTCTTGAGGCTCTCGGCGTGGAGTTCGACATCGATCATGGCGATCTGGTGGCAACGACCCCTCATGGGCTGCGAGGCACTCATGTGACCTTGGAGTTTCCCAGCGTCGGTGCGACGGAAAACCTCCTGATGGCCTCTGTGGTGGCCAAGGGTGACACGATCATAGAAAACGCGGCGCGGGAACCCGAGATCGAGGATCTCGCCGATATTCTTTGCGAAATGGGCGCTGTGGTCGAAGGTGCTGGTAGTTCCACCATCGAGGTTCATGGCGTCAGTATCGAGGACTTTCATCCTGTGCATCATCGTACGGTGGGCGATCGCATCGAGGCGGGAACGTTTTTGGTGGGAGGCGCCTTGAGTGGCGGTCCTGTGACTGTCCATGGCATCGATCCGAGCTTTCTGCGGATGGCGCTGCTTAAGTTGCGCACCATGGGCTGCGACGTGGAGTGCGGTGATGACTGGATCCGCGTCTCGCGAGATAAGCCCCTTAACTCCACGGATATCCAGACCCTTCCTCATCCTGGATTTCCTACCGATCTTCAAGCTCAGTTCCTTCTGCTGGCGGCTGTCGCCGACGGCATCTCGGTCATAACGGAAAACGTCTTCGAGAATCGCTTCATGTTCGCCTCTGAGCTCATGCGTATGGGCGCTGATATCATGATGGAGGATCATCATGCCCTCGTTCGAGGCATCGATGCCCTTGAGGGCGCACCGGTGTCGGCGACCGATCTGAGAGCCGGAGCGGCCTTGGTTTTGGCTGGCGTGGTGGCCGAGGGCCAGACGCGGGTTTACCATATCGAGCATATCGACCGTGGCTATGAGGATTACGTGGGCAAACTACGTTCTCTGGGCGCGGATGTTCGCCGCGTGGCGAAGGATAGTATTTAAACGAGGATGCTTGTAAAGCATGGCGTTCGGAAACAAAGGCCCCTACGACATCTCCCATAGGAAACGCACGGATCGTCGCTACCGTGATGCGACAATCGGCACTCATGTGGCGCGGCCGGTAAGTGGTTCAAGCCGCCGGTCCAGTGGCTCTCACCGTTCAAGCTATACCCATGCCCCTGCGGCAAGCCGATCGGATCTTAAGCGGGCACGCCGAGGCAGGAAGGCGTCAGGTTCGCAGATTGAGCAGATCTCGCCCTCATCTTCTACCGCCGAAAGCCATGCTCAGTATTCTCGTCGTACCGGGAAACGGGGTTATGCTCAGCAGGAGCGGCACCGTCGTCGCGCAAAGCGCATAGGCCTAGGAATCGCCATCGTGGTGGCGGTGGTTCTCGCCGGCGTGATCGCCGGTGTCTCGACGTTTTTCGCCACGAGTGATTCCAGGCTGGCTCTTGCGAATTCCAACGCCACCGAGGCTCTGGTGGTTCCTGATGAGGGAAATCCCGTGTACCTTCTTTGCGCGGCGGCATTGGGCACCGGCGTGAATCCTCAGGATCCGACGGGGGACTCATATATGCTTCTGCGCATTGATCCTTCAAACAAGCAGGCGACATTCCTCTTCATTCCCTCGGATATCGAAACGCGCGGGTCTAACGGGGAAAGTTCCACGCTCTATGAGGCTCGAATCAGTGGTGGCGACGCGGAGCTCATCCGCCGCATCTCATCTTTTGCCGACACGGATATCAACTACTTTGCGAGCGTCACGGCCGATGGGCTCGCGGGCATGGTGGATGCCTTGGGTGGCGTAACCGTGGATGTGTTGGAATCGGTCGATGATCCGCGAGCAGGAATAATCACGATCAATTCAGGTCTTCAGACCTTCGATGGCAAGACCGCTTTGGTGTTTTTGCGAGCGTCGAACTTCAGCGGTGCTCTTACCCGTAAAGCCGAAGATCAAGTCATGTTTTCCGTCGCCTATGTGACCAAGGTGCTCA
>CANRPV010000051.1 GCA_947632575.1 uncultured Eggerthellaceae bacterium
TGACAGCCCGTCGGCTCGCATCGAAAAGATGAGCTTCCCGCTCAGCGAAATGGATGCTGTCATCAATGGCGTCTTGCTGGGCGCCGAAGATAAGCGTGCGCCTGCGCTCATCACCCTGTTTGGATCTGCCATCGCCCCTTGAGGACCGATGATCCTGACCAGCAGACCCATGAGTTCCCATGTGATAATTCCCGTAGGAGTTTCCGTAAGAACTTCCATAGGAGGCTCCATGGGAGCCTGAGTGAGAGCTTGAATGCGAACTCGACCCGAAGGCATCACCGAGTCCATCGCCGAGGCTCTCGGCATAATCCATGCCATATTCTAGGGCGTTCTGAGCAAATTCCAGAAGCCTCTGAGCAGCAAATCCGTCTATACGACAGACAGGGCTGATTCCCTCTCGCTCCAGATCGAGGAGTTTGGAGGTATTTCCCACGAAAGCCGAAGAAGCTGGAAGCATGACCAGTGAAAAAGAACCATAGGCGGCCGCCAACAAAAGCAAAGGCAAAGCCTGACCAGAAGAAAGTTCGACGGCGACAGTGTCACCCGCCTGCAGCCCACGAGATCTCAGGCGACGTGCCATGGTGGCCGCCAAAAGACGGGACGTCCGGTAACTCAACGTGATTTCGGAGCCAGATTCATCCACAGCGCATAAAAATGCCTGCTCGGGAAAGCGTCGTGCGGTTGTCTCAAAAATGTCTATCATCAGCCGCGTACTGTTATAAACCCACTGGTCCCCTGTTCGGATACGAATCCCGTATATGGTGGAATTTATGCTGCGATGATACTAGATATATGAAAAAACAACTTTGTTTATTCTAGCGCTCCGGCAGCGTTCGGCAATCGAGTTTTTTATTTTAGATTGATTTAAAAATGAAGTTGAGCGTCCTGATGGCAAATTTGCCTTAGCCTATACTTTAAGAAAAGGTCAGCTTGGAATTGATAGGTTTGAACTGGTAATTTCTAGCTCTTCCGTCTTTCCTGATCCCAGAAAGAAGGCTCTTATGAAAGGCTTTTTGCAGGAATTCCGCGATTTCATTAACCGTGGCAATGTTATGGATATGGCCGTCGGCGTTATCATCGGCGCCGCGTTCACCGCTGTGGTCACCTCGCTAACCAACGACATCATCAAACCGTTTATCACTTTGATTACTGGTAGCTCTGAGGCTGGTGTGCCAGGTTTGACCATTCCCGTTCCCGGCACGGAAAACGGTATCGACTTCAGCGCCTTCATCAGCGCGATCATCAACTTCCTGATCATCGCCTTCGTGGTCTTCCTGCTGATCAAAGGCATCAACAGCATGCAGGAGATCGGTGCGAAGGTCTCGGCCAAGGTGGTGCATCACGACGGCCAGGAAATGGTCGAGAAGGCTCCCGTCTGCCCTTACTGCTTGGAAGAGGTCAACGTAGGCGCCACCCGTTGTCATCACTGCGCCGGCGAGCTGCCTGCCCCCGCTGAGGCCACGATGGTGCCTGTGAGCGAAGCATAGATTTCACTTCGCACGCCGCGTTTTACTCAAGAAGATCGCCCTGAGCTTCGGTACGTGAACTTTTCATAGCAGGCTTCGCTCGGTGAGCAAGTCTTAGAGAGCCGCCGGACGAGCGGCTCTCAGATTTTGTACATATATTGAAAGACGTCTTCTCGCTGAATGATGATCTGAACACCGAGTTCATCGCCGACCCGAGCAAGTTCTTCTTGGACCTCGTTAAAGCTGCGGTTCTCCGGCGACAAGGTCACGAGCATCGTCATCGAAAAGATCTCGTCACCCCCGAGAATGGTCTGCGAAATATCGTCGATGTTGGCGTTACTATCAGCTAAAACCGTCGCGATGGCCGCGACAATGCCGCTCCGGTCCTTACCGAGTACCGAGATTACGCATTTCATGGCTTCTCATCCCCCTAATGACGATCGGCGAAAATCAACGAAAGCGCTTCAGAGCGCGTGTTTTGACTACGTTCAAAAGCCCCACGAACCGCACTTGTCACCGTTTTGGAGCCGGGCTTTTTAACCCCTCGCATGCTCATGCAAAGATGCTCAGCCTCCAGCACCACGATTACCCCTTGAGGCATGAGCTGCTCGATGAGCGTATCGGCGATCTGCGAGGTCAGCCGCTCTTGCACCTGCGGCCGGCGCGCAAAGCAGTCCACCAGCCGGGCGAGCTTCGACAACCCACAGATGCGCCCATTGGCTGCGGGAATATAGGCTACATGGGCGAAACCAAAAAAGGGCGCCAGGTGGTGTTCGCACATCGAGTAAAACGGGATGTCCTTCACGAGCACCATCTCTTCGTGATGCTCGTCAAACGTGGTCTCGAAATACTTGGCTGGATCCTCCTCCATACCGGAGAAGACCTCCTCATACATCCGAGCCACCCGATTCGGCGTCTTCAGAAGACCCTCGCGGGTAGGATCCTCCCCGATGCCCTCGAGAATCAACCGAACGCCCGCCTCGATTTTCTCCCTATCCATTAAACCACCTTCATGGTTTCAATAGCTTACGAACTGCCTTTCCATAATAGCAAAAGGCTACAGATCTATATCGAGTCCGACAGGACAATGATCGCTGCCATAAACCTCGGAAAAGATAGAAGCCGACTGGATTCTATCCGCAAGATCGTTGCTCACGAGGAAATAGTCGATACGCCATCCCGCGTTTCTCTCCCGCGCCTTCATGCGGTAGCTCCACCAGCTATAAGCCCCGGTGAGATCGGGATAGAGACTGCGGAACGTGTCCGTAAATCCCGCATCGAGCAGAGCGCTGAACTTCCCCCGCTCTTCGTCGGAAAAACCCGCGTTTCCGCGGTTGGGACCAGGATTCTTCAGATCGATCTCCTCGTGGGCGACGTTGAAGTCCCCGCACATGATCACGCCTTTGGGCTTCGATGACTGTTCGGCCGAGGCGGGAAGAGATCCGCAAGAGAGACCAACGCAAAACTCCCGGAAAGCATCATCCCACTCCATGCGATGGTCGATACGTTTGAGACCATCTTGGGCGTTAGGCGTATAGACGTCCACAAACCAAAAGTTTGGAAACTCCAAAGCCGTAATGCGACCCTCGCGATCGAGATAATCATTACCTAATCCGTGCAGGACTTGCAGAGGCTCCTGTTTGCTGAAGACCGCCGTACCTGAATAACCCTTGGCCTCCGCGTAGCTGAAGTATTGGTAATAACCAGGAAGCTCGAGGGTGGCTTGCCCCTCCTGCATCTTGGTCTCCTGCAACGCGAAGATATCGGCGTTCAGGGCAAAAAAGACATCGTAGAATTGCTCTTTCTTAAGTATCGCCCTCAAGCCATTGACGTTCCAAGAAACGAACCGCATGATTCCCCCGTTTGCCTTGTTTGCCGTGCTGCCGGCTAGATTATTTGTGATAAGGCTCTCCGCGAATTATTTTAAAGGATCGATAGAGCTGCTCAAGAAGAACGATGCGCGCCAGATTATGGGGCAGCGTGATCGGCCCGAAAGAGACAGCCTCATGAGCCTTAGCTTTCACGCGGTCGCTCACACCCGTACTCCCACCGATTACAAACGCCACATCCGAGTGACCCTGCAACGCCAAATCCTCTAAATGATCTGCCAGGTCCTCGCTGGAAAGCTCCCGAGCTTTGATGGCGAGAAGCACCACATGATCCTTCTCGCTCAAGGCCTTAAGGATTCCTTCGGCCTCTCGCTCCCGAGCTTGCGCGTCCCCTGAGACGTGAGCGGGATTGACGTCAGCCACCTCGATCACTTCCACCGTGGCATAGGCTTTAAGACGTTTGAGATATTCCATCGCCGCTTCGACCCAGAAGCGTTCCTTGAGCTTGCCGACTGCGATGATTTTGATGTTCACGGTTTACGCTCGCATCATGAATGTATCAGTGCATCGTGCGGAGACGCATGGGTGCATAGGTGCATGGTTGCATGGGTCCGGAGACGCATGGTTGCATAGGTGCATAGACCAAAGCCAACTTGCGGCTCAAAAGACTCAGGAAGGCCAATCGGCGCCGATGACTACCAGGAAATCACCCTCATAGAGGTACTGGTTGTTGTTCTGCTCGGCGTAACCGACACCCAGCGCCTTGGCGATCTCCTCCGCGGTCTCGCGCTGCGAGGGGGATTCGTAGACCACCACGGTGTTCGGATAATCGGAAGCATTGGCGTTACTGGCCTCAGCCTTAAAGCCGAGATTGGTGATAATCTCCACCGCTTGAGCGCCGACCCCCGTCCGTCCGTTACCGTTCTTGACCGTCACCATGGTGGAGCCTCGCTGAACACGAGCGGTGTCTTCCTCGGAAGCCGCCATACCTGCTCCGCCACCGGAATTGGATATAACGATGCCGGTTATGGGGTCGATCTCATCTTCAGAGGTAGGCGGAAGCCCCTGATTGATACGGCGAATCATGGCTTGCCACTCGGGTACGTCTAAGATCTCCCACCAGGTTTCGTTGACATATTCAGGCGTCGTGGGCATTACCGACGTGTAGAAGCTGTTGTCCATGTCGATGCCACGAAGACTCGATGCCAGCGTCACGATATCCACAACGCTGAAATCGGTGGTTATATAACGAGAAAGCGTCTGAATGGTGTTCGCCATGGTGACAGGATCACTCGAGAGGATCTTCTCTCCAATGGCGCCGATCACCATACGCTGGTTGGCGGCGCGATAGCGGTCGCCGTCGCCGATGTCGTCATAGGCGTGACGAGAACGGCAAAGCACCAGAGCATCGGCGCCGTTAAGCAGCTGCTCGCCCGGGTAGAGATGGCCCTCAGCCATGGGGTCGTCGATTTCAATGGGAACGTTGACCGTCACGCCACCCAACGCATCAACCACTTCCTTAAAGCCGTCGAAGTTGATCTCGGCATAATGGGAAATGGGAACACCTGCCAGTTGAGAGACCGTTTTGATGGTCAGGGGGATACCGCCGAAGTTATGAGCGGCGTTCAGTTTCTGAATTCCGTACTGCCCAAGATCAACCTGAGTATCACGAATCAGAGAAACGCAGGCTACCTTCTTTTGCGGCGGATCAACGCGAAGAAGCATCATGCTGTCGGAGCGGAAATTGTCGCCCGCGTACTCCTCGGAGTCCTCACGCACTTGAGAGCTATCCACGCCCATCAAAAGCATGTAGAAGGGATCGCCCGGTTGCACATTATCCAAAGCTTCCAGGACCTCGTTGTTGATGCCGCGCTGCATGTTAGCTTGGATGGTTCCCGCATAGGCAACAACGCCCACAACGCCAATAAGAAGAACGGCGACAAGCCCGATAGCGGTCCCGATCAGGATTTTGCGGCGCTTGCGACGTTTCGCGCTGGCAGAGTAAATAGCTGAACTGGTAGAACGGGAATAGGGATTGGTGGAACTCACCGATCCTGACGACTCCATAGAACTATGGGCGCCCCGGGCAACCCGCGGATTATGGGCACCCCTCGCAGAGCCGCTGTATGAGGTATCCGCATCCGGAGAGGTAGAACCGGTATTGCGACGCTTTTTCGGTCGTGAGTAACGGCTGAGGTCTCTCTGACGAGAACCGTTCGGCCGCGAATTTGCTGCATGTCTTCTTGGCGATGCCGCCATAATCTAAAAACTGCCCCTTTCGCCCAATTCAGGCTTGACATCTTTCCTGCCAATACCCATCGAGCGATTTTCTGAACGCCGTTATTGTGATGGTCAACGGCGAGCAACTCAACGTAAGCTTTACTTTTTCCGAAAAAAGTCACAGGATAGGGCGAGGAATTCCACAAAGTCCCCACCTAAATGCTCAGTAATTGTGTTAGCTAAACGAGCATAAGCGGGTTTCAAGCACCAGATTACTCGACAGCCCACCTTCTGCCGCGCGCGTCTATCCTTCTTCGCGTACGTGCGTCAGCTCACCTTTAGTCGCGCGCACATGTACTCGTTGGCGGCTTTTTCCACCTCGTCGTTGAGAGGGCTCAAGGGTAAGTAACTCGTGACACTATCATCAGGCGATAGCCCCAGACGACGAGCTCTGCGTTTGAGAGCTTCGGTGAGTAGATAGTCGGCTACCTGCGGATTTTTCGCAAGCAGTGGCCCGTGGGAATAGGTGCCGATCACCTTGCGATAAAGCACCCCATCGCTTCGATCTTTGTCATTGTTACCATGACCCGCGGCGGAGATCACGCGCCCGAAACTTTCCAGCCCATCCCCAAGATAGGTTCGCCCAGCATGGTTCTCATAGCCCACCACCGGCCAAGTAGCGAGCGGCGAGCTCAGCACCATGTCATCGATGAGTCGATCGGCGGACGTTCCCGGACGGCGAGTTTCGATATCGACAAGATTAAGACCTTCCACCAGGTCATCACCCATAAGCCAGTGAGCGCCGAGAATCTGATAGCCACCGCAGATGGCCAGCAAGACTCCGTCGGCCTCCACGTATTTTTTCAAGAGGTCTTTCGCGGCGAATAGCTGCTCGCTGGCAAGCTTTTGCTCACGATCGGGGCCGCCGCCCATGAACACCAAGTCCACGTCGTTCAGGTCAAGAGCATCACCATAGCGAACCGTACGAAGCCCCACGGGAATGCCGCGCCAACGTAGTCGCTGGCACAAGATGCGTACGTTGCCCCCGTCGCCATAGAGATTCAGCAGGTCGGGAAGTATGTGGCAGATCACCAAGGGCTCGCCGCTTGCTATTGTTTTATCTGATGTCGTTGATTGATCTTGCGTTGCGGCCTGACTTGATATCGTAGTTTGGTGTTGTGCTGTATTTTGACCTGGCACTGCGATTTGAACTGGTGTTGTAGATTGATCTGATTGGCAATGTGGTCTTATGACCGCTGATCCGGGTTCGCCCTTCTCATCATCGGCAGCTCCAAGATCGGCGGCCACAGAATTGGCAGCATCAGTATCGGCAGCCCCAAGATTGGCGGCATCCGTGTCGGCAGCCCCAAGATTGGCGGCCCCAAGAGCGGCGGCAGCCAGACGATCCAGATCTCGATGAACCTCCGGAAGAGCCGTGTAGTTGGCTATCGCATAAACCCACTCGCTCGTAGGGTCTGCCCCGAGAGCCGCCAGATCGTCATAGACTTCCTCGATGCTCTCGATGAGCTTCGCGTCGATCCCCGCGTACTTGAGACGCACCTGCAGGTCGTTTTTTCTTATCCCGCCGGCGTAGACGCGGGTATCTGCGTGTCCTGCCAACTCCTCGAAGTCGATATCCCAGATCCAGGAGATATCGCGTCCGTCGACGATCTTGTCGTTGATGAAGAAGGCCACCGCTTTCGGCCCTTTGTTGTTCTCCACGATCTTGAGATTTTGGTTGAAGCCCGTCGGATTCTTCGCCAGATTCAGCAGCGTCGGAAACCCCTGAATGGTGTAGTTCTGCAGACGCCCGTTTTGCGGGTCGAAGTCGTCTATGGCCTGCTGCACTATCTCTACGGGAATCTCAAGCATGGTACTTAAGGTATAGACGGCAAGGAGGTTGTACACCAGATAGGGCGTGCCCTGGGTAAGCGTGAGATGGGCCTCATCGGGCGGAAAGCTCACCTTGAACTCGGTCTTATCCGCGCCGAGCCGTACGTGACTAGCCACCACATCAAGTTCAGGGCGTGTAAACCCACAACTGGGGCAGAAATAATCACCCAACTGGCCATACTGCCGATAGTGATAGTCGATCATCGCCTCACAGCGCTGGCACATCTGGGCGTCGGAAACCGTGTTTTGGGCGAGTCCCATTGAACCATCCACCCCGAAGGCGACGCTGCGGTTGGAAACACGCTCAGCAATGATCGCGCACTGGGGATCATCCGCATTGTAGATGAGCACGGTATCAGGCGAAGACTCTAGCGCCTGGCAGATACTGTCTTGAATGCGGCTAATTTCTCCGCAACGATCCAACTGGTCACGGAAAAGATTGAGCAACACCACGTAGGTCGCCTGAAGCTGGGGAAGCACCTTGGCGAGCCAAAGCTCGTCGCTTTCGTAGACCCCCCACTGAGCCTGTTTGGTTTGCAGAAGCGCCGAGGCCACACCGGAGTCTAAATTTGCCCCGCTTCGGTTGCAGGAAACCGTATAGCCAGCCCGCTCCAGCGTATCGGCGATGAGATTGTTAACCGAGGTCTTGCCATTGGTACCCACGACGATGACGGAACCTTCGCTGAGGCGTCCTCGCAGATCGGCGATCAGCCGAGGGTCCACATACAGGGCCATCTTTCCGGGGAAATTACCCGCTTTGCGATGGAGCAGACTTTGAAGCCCCCAGGTGAGGGCTCCGCTTACCGCTTTTGCCGCCCCAAGACGAATACCCATGGCGCCAATCCTTTCCGGGGTCATTTCGAGGTTTAAGTATACCTTCCCCGCAAAAGAACTGCATCTGAGCGATCCATCAACTCACATGCTCCATTGCCCGAAGAAGAACCTTTGGTTTATACTTTTTGGACACTTCGGCCACGGTCGAAGTCTTTAGCCAACGTGGCTCAGTTGGTAGAGCAGCGCACTCGTAATGCGCAGGCCGCCGGTTCGAGTCCGGCCGTTGGCTCCATTTACATCCTGGAAAGCCCGCTTCCAAGCGGGCTTTCTCGCAGGTGGCGAAGGGGTTTTGATCCCAAAACGCTCGACTGGCCACGACCTTTTTGCCCCGAGGCTTCAGTGAGGTGTTGGCATGTATCGAAAAATTCTCGTGCCCTACGATAAATCCGAACCCTCTCAACGAGCTTTACAAGAGGCGCGTAAGTTCCTCGATATGAATCCCGACGCGGAAATTACCGTCCTAAGCGTCATCGAGTGGCACGACTACAACGCCGAAACCTTCAAGATCGCCTCGCGATTTGCCGGCGTTATCGGTGATGACCTCGATATGAACATCATCAGCAAAGTAAGCGAGGAAGCGGCTTTGGAGGCCAGCGCCGCCGTAGCCCGCGATATGGAAGCCATCATAGGCGACGATGACCGCATTTCCGTGGCGATCATCAACGGGTCCGCCCATGACACCATCACCGCCTACGCCGAGCGCGGCGACTTTGACTGCATCATCATGGGCCATAGGGGTCTTGGCGCCGTGAGAGGGATGCTCGGCAGCGTTTGTTATTCGGTGCTCCACAAAGCCAACATGCCGGTGCTGATCGTTAAGTAACGCGTTATTTAACTCCCAGGTTTTTTGCCTATCCGATGAGCGCAAACCTGTTCTTTATGGCAAGATAAAATGTTGAACGAAACCGGGTTGCTCAGGGATGGAGGACGGACCGATGGGTTTCCTTTCCAAAGTTGAAGGTCGCATGGAAGACGTGGTGGAAGGCGCCGCCGCCTCCATGTCCGATGCTCCTCTCTCCCCTGTTCAGATTGCCAAAAAGGCCGAAAAGCAAATGCGACGCAACCGCATGGTGGG
>CANRPV010000052.1 GCA_947632575.1 uncultured Eggerthellaceae bacterium
TTAGTACTTCATGCGCACTTTCTCAACGAAGCAAAGCAAATCTTTTATCTCTATCTCCGTGCCGTCATCAAGGACGGCACGGCCGTTCATGCGGCCAAACACCTGATGCTGATCGGTAGCCGCAAAGCCCACGTCGATCTTCCCCTTCCGATCGAGGATCGGTGTGAATTCCGTCTCGAAACGGCCGTCAGATGAGGTAAACGTCCAAGGCGCCAGGAAGTTCTTGGGATCGGACATGGCAAAGGTCACATCGTCGAGCTTATGGGCGATTCCGTCATAGATGATGACGTTTTCCGTGGCGGCTGAGGTATCGGCGAAGCCGTAGCCGAGGTTAAACCCGAAGACATGGCCATTTGACAGCTGAGCATTTCCCGAGCTCCAATACCAGGTGTTGTCATAGGTCCAGACCCCGCGCCCCCAATCGAGCGTCGCGAAATCGCTGGCAGGATCAAACTCATAGCGCGTTCCGTCATATTCCACGTAGCCTTCGGCGCGCATGCAGTTGATCTTTTGGTTGTAGTAAAAGTGCTTGTCTTCAGGCCACGGGGTCGCAACCACGATGGATTCCTTCGGATCCTCATGGAGCGTGATGTCGCATACTAGCTTTTTGAACTTGGAGAAGTTGGCGAAATCGCAGGTCAAATGCCGCCTATCGCCAGTCTTGCTGAACTTCATACGCAGGCGGTAGCCCTTGTACTCGACGGTGTTGTCCATATCCGAATTAGCGGCTAAGCCCATGGCGCCATGTGGCAAGGGGTTCACCGATGAATTGGTAGCCACGTGAGGCTCATCGCCCAGCCAGAAGAAGGAGACCGTTTGCACGCCCATATAACCCACGTCTGACAAGGTCAAGGCGATGGCGAAATCCTTGCTCACCACCATGTAGTAATCCCATTCCTTGAGGCGATACCAGGGTGCCTTCACCTGGGTCTTGTCGTAGTCCCATACCAGATGGCGCGCCCATCCCGGCTCAGCGATATTGCCTTGTTCGTCTAAAAGCTTCTGAGCTGTCGTAACTTCGTGGTTGCGCATCGTTGACTCCTTGCCTCTGTGTCGCTGTCGCAAAATTCTTGAGACGACCCTCGTGTCCCTGTCGTCCATTATTAGAGACGATTGTGTCGCTGTCGCTCATTTTTTGGAATGATGATAGGCCTTGCTTGGGTAATTTGCACTCAATGCTGACACTTCCATCGGTCGATGATGCTAGACTAAGGCTCGTTAGTCCCTAAGAAGGCGATGGTGCTTTATGAACCAAGTGGTGGCTCTCGGTGAGCTTTTGATCGACTTTATTAGTGTCGGCGTGAACAAAACTCAGGATTTTCCCTTCCCGCCAAAGATTTCCGCTGTTGAGTACCCCATCTTGGCCTCCCAGCCTGGTGGTGCACCGGCCAATTTCCTCTCAGCACTGCAGTGCTACGGGACCCAAACTGGCATGATCGCCAAAGTGGGAGACGATGCGTTTGGAAGACTTCTCATTCGCACCATGACCGACAAAGGGATCGACACCCAGGGCATCATCAAAGATCCCAGCGTATTTACCACCCTTGCCTTCGTTACTCTCGACGATGAGGGCAATCGGGAATTCAGCTTTGCGCGCAAACCGGGTGCTGATCAGTTCCTCAGGTCCGAGGAAATCAATTTCGATCTCATCGACGAGGCCTCGGTTTTCCATTTCGGATCGCTAAGCCTCACCGGCGAGCCGATTCGTACGGCTACTCATCGGGCTCTTGCCCACGCCAAAACCCGCAATTCAATGATCAGTTTCGACCCTAATCTCCGGGTTCCTCTCTGGAATGAGCTCGACATCGCCCGCGCTCAGATCGAGTGGGGTTTCTATCAAGCTGATATCGTGAAGATCAGCGACAACGAGGCCACCTTCTTATGGGATGTGTCGCCTGAGGAGACCGCTAAACGTCTCCACGAGCAGTTCGATGTGTCTTTAGTCTTCGTCACCTTGGGTCCGAAAGGCTGTTATTTCTCGAACAAAAACGTCACCGGTTGGGTTCCAAGTCCTAAGCCGGAAAAGGTGGTGGACACTACCGGTGCGGGAGATATCTTCAGCGGAAGTGCGATGAATCGTTTTCTCGCTCTCGAGAAAAAGCCCGACGAGCTGAACCAACAGGATTTGGAATCAATCGTGAGTTTCGCCTGCTGCGCGGCCAGTATTTCTACTCAGTCGCATGGCGGAATCGACGCCGTGCCGCCACTGGAATACGTGCTCGACCGCTGCGGAGCTTCCTCGGTCTAGAAAAAGCATTTCCTATGCGTAGAGCTTTATAACTTGTCCGCTGTTGCCCTCAATCCGCAGATTAAGGCTCGCATTTTCTAGAGTGACTGCTTCTTCGGTAAGAAGATTTTCCGCCGAGCTGAACCCGCATTCCAACGCGGCGAGGGGCACGGTCAGCTCAACAGGCTCAGGATCATTATTAAGAACCACGACGCAAGCCTGGGTTTGACCAGTTGGATTGTCCGGATTGTCTGCGGTCAAACGACGACCGAATGCATAGTATTTATTTTGAAGAAGAAGCTCGTGATAGCTTCCAAGACTCAGTTCCGTATGAACTTTCCTTGCAGCAATCAGGCATCTGATAAGTTCAACAATTTCCGGATGAGGACCATTGGCCTCAAGCTGGATCAGGTCTAAAGCCGGTCGTAGGGGATCATCGCTTCGGGCTCCGTTGCCTTCTTTCTTCCCCTCGATGCCAAATTCGCTGCCGTAATATACCGACGGAATCCCCAAGATAGTGAAGAGAAACACGGTCACCGGCGTCAAATTCTTGGGATTGTTGAGCGAAGAAGCGATGCGATTAACGTCCTGATTATCGCAAAACGTGTAGAGATGAGCGTTCTTGCAAAGGCCATAGGGACCGAAAAGCCGAAGCACGTTATGGGCCATTTCGAAATAGTTCTGATCGTTATGGGCTGAATAGATAGCTTTATGAAGCTCGTAATTGGTGACCGAATCGAGCATTCCATCATTTACCCAGCGTCCATAATCGCCGTGGATGACTTCCCCCATGAGCCAAAAATCCCAGCGTTTGGCCTTGGTGCGATCTCGCAGCTCACGCATGAAATCGAAGTTGAGCACATCAGCTGAGTCGAGCCGGATGCCATCGACGCCAAACTCATCCATCCAGAACTCGGCGACATCCAAAAGGTAGTTACGCACCTCAGGATTCCAGAGATTGAGGCGAGGCAGGATATCGATACCTCGCCAAGACTCGTAGGAGAAACCGTCATGAAAGCCGTTGTCACCGTCAAAATTCACACCGCAGTACCAATCCTTAGCCCAGGAATCCCAACGATGGGCCAAAAGGTCTTGAAACGCGAAAAAGTCACGACCGGTATGGTTAAACACACCATCCACCACAACAGATATACCCTGTTCATGGCAATGGTTTACCCACTCTATGAACTCTTCGTTGGTGCCAAGACGGCTATCCACCTTCTTGAAATCGGTGGTGTCATAACCATGGGTTCGAGATTCAAAAAGCGGACCGATATAGATCGCGTCAAAGCCCAAACGCCCCGCATGATCAGCCCAAAGAGTCAAAGTTTCAAATGGCCTTGGACGATTGGTCGAACGATCGGCCACAAGATCGCGATAGTCGTTTTCATGAGGACAACCGCATAGTCCAAGCGGATATATGTGATAGAAATTTGCCATGTTATACCAAGGAGCCATAGTTCTCTCCCTTCAATTATTACGTCGATGATCTACTTCGTCGAACCTTTGATGTCGCGCAACAAGGGGCTCAGAGCACCCGAGGAAAGCACGGTTACCGCTTCGGTTGCCCGCGAAAGCGCCGTGTAGAGACGGCAACGATCCGTGGGACCATCTCCGTAGTGATCCCCATCGGCATCAGGTATGATCACCCGATCGAATTCAAGACCTTTAGCCATCGGAAGACTCAAAAGGATTAGGCCGTGGTCGGGTAGTTTTTTTCGCCCATCGATGACACTCAGAACCTTCTCGTCGAACAGCAACGTGTGCTCACCCAAGAACGCTCTCAGACCGCGCAAAGATCGATCATCAGCGGCGATGATCGCGGTGAGACCCTGAGGCTTTTCCTTGGCGGCGTTGAGCACATCGATCAGCGTCTCGCAATAGATATTGTTATCAGCACAGGGAATGATCTGCGGCTTCTGACCCTCGCGCTGAACCGAGCTCACCTCGATGCGCTCTTTCTCGTCCATAAGTCGCGCAAAGAGATCCGTGATCTCAGGAGTTGATCGGTAGCTGGTCGTAAGCGCACACTCGGCGACCTGCCCACAACCTCGCTCAAACACCTCTTTGATCTCGTCAAACGAGGCGGTCCCTTTATAGATCGCCTGGTTTGGGTCACCAAGCAGCAGGAAATGAGCCTTAGGATAGCAGCGCACGATAAGTCTCAATTGAGCTGCCGTGTAGTCCTGGACCTCGTCGATCATCACATAGCGCGCCTCTTCGTTTCCCGTGCCGGCGAATACCAACTTGAGATAAGCGCGCTCCAAAGGCTTCAGGCCCCGCCCTCCGATAAGGCGTTGAGCAAGCCTCCGCAGAGAAATCCAGCAAGCGTCTTCGATCTGGCGATAGACCGGTTTATAGAGCTCAGACAGATAAACCTGTCCCGCCTCGCGCAAGGCTTCCTCGTCGCTTCCGTCGATGGGATAACCGAAACGCCGACACTGCTCATCCAGATCCATATCGTTGATGATGGCATGAACCTTATCCGAAGCCGCATCGCGGGCGATCTTCGCGTCGAGTCGGTCATGAAGCTCCTCGGTTACCCGAGCGCACTTGCGCTGGCTGCTCTTGACGTTGGCAAAGCGCTTGACGATGCGCACTACCTCACCTGCGGGGATCAAAACCTCGTCTTTAAAGCAGACCGATCGACAATCTTCCGGCAAAAGTTGGGCATCCTGGCAAACCTCGTCAATGCGGTCAAGCATGGCGATGGTAGTTTCATCCTCGCCTTTGCCGCGCACGGGAATGCCCTGACCGCGAGCCAATTCCGCCCATGTTTCCGTAAAGGGGTTGGTCTCGCCCATATCCGGAAGTACATAAGCGATATAGCGACTAAAAACAGGACTTGGAGAAATGAGATGCAGCTGATCAGGCCGCAGGTTACCGCGTTGCTGGTAAAGCAGATAAGCGATGCGTTGCAGCAGCACCGAGGTCTTACCGCTGCCAGCAATGCCGCGCACTAGAAGCGCAGGCACGTCCTCATGGCGAATCACCTGGTTCTGTTCTTTTTGAATGGTCGCCGTAATGGCTTTCATATGAGCGCTATGAGAACGGGACAGCGCCTTGAGCAACAAGGGATCCTCAATGGCCACCGTTGTGTCGAAATAGGCGCGAAGCTGGTCTCGCTCTATGTCGAATTGACGACGCAATTGAAGATCCGCATGGATGGTTCTGCCGTGAGCGTTATAGGAGGTGGGACCAGAACTCTGGTTGTAATAAGTCTCGGCCACCGGGGATCGCCAGTCGACGATAAAGACATGTCCGCTGTCATCGGACATTCCCGCCGCACCCAGATAAATTTCGCGAGGAATACCATCGGGCTCAAGCGCGAGAACCACCTTGGCAAAATAGGGTTGTCGGAGCAAAAGCTCGACCTTGGCGAGCCTCTCTTCAGCAGTGTTATGGGTGATGTTGTAGGAATCGATAATACGGTTGAGCGACTCAATGGAGGCAAGGGTCTCAAGATGAGAGTCAAAATCGGCCATGTCGAGGGTAAGCTCCTCGGCCATCGCCGCTTTGTCAGCCCCCGCGTCGAATTCGATCTTCCCCAGCTTTTCCCGTTGCTTAACCTCAATGGCCAGCAGCGAGGCATAGGTTTCACTCAGATGGTCTTGTTCCTGTTCAAACACAGGATCCATGGAGCCTCCTCCACGCTTTCTGAAAAACAGTCTTTCTATTATCTTATTTTTTCTCGAAAAGCCAAAACGCCAATCCTGTTTTTATCTGTGGGTATCTTTTTGCGCGAAGGGGCTAACGCCTGCCAAGCGCTATACTGAGCCAACCCAAGAAATAGGAGAAGCCATGATTAAAGATATCGTCAAAGATGAGGAAATCCTGTCCCAGGTTTGTGAGCCGGCTACAGCCGAAGATGCAGAAATCGCCCAGGATCTGGTCGATACCCTGCTCTCGCTAGACACCGCCGCCTGCCTCGCTGCAAACCAGATTGGCGTTCCGAAAGCCATCGTGGCCTATCTCAACACAGTCGATAAGCCCATCGTGCTGTTTAACCCCCGCATGGTCCAGGGCTTCAAACCCTATAACACCTTTGAGGAGTGCCTCTCCTACGACGACGCTAAGGCTGTTCGTCGCTTTCAGCTTATTCGTATCGAGTATGATGATCTTGAAGATGGCCAGCTCGTCCATAAGAAAAAGAAGCTTGAAGGCTGGGCGGCCGAAGTGGTGCAACATACCATCGACCACTGCAACGGCGTGCTCGTCTAGCTAATACCGCGACACCGCTTGATAGATCATTTTTGGCTATCGCTGAAGAAGCCTACATCAGCGACCCCGCTTGAAAAGGTCAACTTCGACGCATTCGCTTGATGAGATCTACTTCAGCGCATTCGCCCGAAAAGGTTTGCTTTTACGCATTCGCTTTTCGGAAGCTGCTTCCCGTTATTTCTTGGCTTTTCCCTGATTGGCAACGGCATCGATCTTCGCCGCGATGATCTCGGGATCGCCCACGTACTCTTTCGCGAGCACTTTGAAGTCTTTATCGAAGCGATAGACCAGCGGGATACCCGTCGGAATATTGACCTCGATGATCTCGTCATCGCTAAGACCGTCAAACTGTTTAACCAGTGCACGCAGTGAGTTCCCGTGAGCCGCAATGAGAATACGATCTCCAGCCAACATCCGCGGTTTTACCTCTGACTCAAACCATGGCCATACACGTTCAATGGTATCCGCCAAGCATTCGGTATAGGGGATATCAGCCGGATCGACATTGCGATAGGCTGCCTGGCTATGAGCATCCCGATCATCGCCGGGTTTGAGGGCCGGTGGTCTCACATCGAAGCTACGACGCCAGATCTTGACCTGATCATCTCCGTATTTTTCCGCCGTTTCGGCCTTATTCAGTCCTTGAAGAGCCCCGTAATGGCGCTCGTTGAGTCGCCAGGTTTTCTCTACGGGAAGCCATGCCCGATCCATCGCGTCAAGCACCAGGTTCAGGGTGTGTATCGCCCGTTTCAAATAGCTGGTATAGCAGAGATCAAAATCATAGCCGGCGTCTTTGAGTGCTTCGCCACCTTGGAAAGCTTCCTTTTTGCCTACATCAGATAGATCCACATCGGTCCAGCCAGTGAAAAGATTGGCTTTGTTCCACTCGCTTTCGCCATGGCGTACTAAAACCAACGTCATCTCATTTTCAGCCATCTCTGCCTCCTCATTCGCGCAGATTTTGCCTTGAGCAGGTGCTCAAAACTCATATCGAGCTCCTTTGTTTTTAGCTTCGCGGTATCGCGCTTTCTCGCTTTTTGCTTTGTGCTCTCTTAGCCCGTTCTCAAAGCCATAGCTCAAGTGTATGGAAAGTCCACTGTAGAGTCGCACAGACTCAACACTCTGGTGACCAATTGAAACATCCCCCTTGGCTCAACGCCACAAATGCTAAGCTGCTGAGTGCGTTATCTCTGATCAATCGGCCTTTTACCACGTGATTCTGCAAGCGAATTGCGCGAAGCGAGCCAGGAAAGTGGGAGACATGAGCGCATCAAAAACGACTTCCGTGAAATCGGCTACACCACAATCTGCCGAACGGAGCGCACTAAAGTCACCAGCAAAGTCACCAGCACCGAGGCTACTGATAATCTATACAGGGGGCACCATCGGGATGATCGAGGATCCCGCCACCCACTCACTTAAGCCCTTCGACTTTGACCATCTCATCGACAATGTGCCCAAGATTGGCCGCTTCGGTTACACAATCCATCATGCTCAATTCGACCCGCCTATCGATTCCTCTAACATGAATCCTTCCCATTGGCAGGCCATTGTCCGTATCATCGCTGATGCTTACGACGACTACGACGGGTTCGTCGTGCTTCATGGCACCGATACCATGGCCTATACCGCCTCCGCTCTCTCCTTTATGCTGGGCAATCTCCACAAACCGGTAATCCTCACCGGATCCCAGCTGCCCATCGGCCAAATCCGAGAGGACGGCACCGAAAACCTCATCACTGCCCTACAGATCGCCGCGAGCACCGACGAGCTTACCCAAGAGCCCATCATCCAAGAGGTAGCCATTTCCTTTGGCTCCTATCTGTTGCGCGGCAATCGATCCACCAAAATCAGCTCCACCAACTTCGGCGCTTTCAAGTCGTTTAACTACCCACCGCTTGGCACTATGGATCTTTCCATTCATTTCAACCGTGATCTGCTTCTACGCCCTGAAGGAATCGGACCGTTGGAGCCTCATTACGAAATGGATCCCCACATCGGCGTGATCTTTCTCTATCCCGGCATAAGCGAAAGCAGTCTGCGCCACCAGCTAGCCGATCCCGATGCCAAGGCTTTCGTGCTCAGGACCTTCGGAGCTGGCAACGGCCCAACCGAGGAATGGTTCCCGCGCGCTCTCTCTGAAGCGAGCTCTCACGGCGTCGTCATCGTCAACGTCACCCAATGCCTTGACGGGGGTGTGGAGGAAAAGCGCTATTACACTGGCGACATGCTGGCTCAGGCAGGGGTTATTTCGGGCTACGACATCAGCTGCGAAGCTGCCATCACCAAACTCATGCACCTCTTCGGCCGTGGTCTCAGTCCAGACCAAGTGCGTGAATATATGCAAACTCCGCTCTGCGGGGAAATGAGCTAAAGAAGACCGCTCGCGCTGTTCGTTCTCAAGTCAGCTGTTTTCGAGCTACGCGATCTCGAGTCGCTTACTCACACCACACACTCACGAGTTACTTCTTCTCGGTTGACCGATAAAACCGCTCCTTTTGTCTAGACTTGGACTTCTTTTATGCAGGTCAGCGTAAGCTTTTGCTGCTATGCAAGCCAAACGGCCTGGTTTAGGAGGATCTCATGGAAGACAGGTTAACGTGGTTGGAAGACCCGCAGGTATTTCGAGTCAACCGACTCGACGCGCACACCGACCATAAATACTACCTCAGTGAGGATGATTTAGACGAGCGTCGGGAAAGTCAAAAGCAATGCCTTAACGGTCTTTGGAAATTCCATTGGAGTCCTAAACCTGCCGATCGCCCTGAGAATTTTTATGAAGAGGACTTCGACGACAGCGATTTCGACAGCATCCTCGTCCCTGGCCATATAGAGCTGCAAGGCTATGACCGCATCCATTACACCAAC
>CANRPV010000053.1 GCA_947632575.1 uncultured Eggerthellaceae bacterium
GAAGGGATCATTTGGCTCCTCAAGCCAAACATAGCGAAGTAGACGCTCATATTGATCACGATCGTTGTAGTCGGTCTCCAGCCAGACTATATCGCCCTTCTCCAGTATGGATTTCGTATAGTCAGAGGCTTCAACGCCCTCCTCGGTGTTGCGACTCTCATCCTCCGCAACGCTTTCGGGACAGTTGATGCCGATGAGACGCACCCGCTCCCGCTCTCCGTCGACAGACAAGAGCAAGGTATCGCCATCGACTACTCGAATGACCTCGGCTTCGGTAAGTCCTGACGAGGATGAATCCTCACCAAAAAGAGCAGAGCAAGCGCAGCAAACGAAAGTGACCGCAACGAACCCGGCGATCACCAAAAGCGAACGAAGCTTTTTACTCAAGAGACACCAGCCTCTGCCTCAAGTTCCATCACCATACTGGATTTGAGAGCGTCGATGGCGCTGCGATAGGGAGCCAGCGCTTCGACCCCTCCCTTACGGACCAGCTGGGCCATATTCACCGACGTCTGTCCTGGAATGGACATCGTGATCATGTTGAATGAGCAGCGCACGATATCGCCGGTCTCCAGATCATCGATCCCGATGACTTTTCCTTGACTATTGCGCAAACCGCCGACGCCGATATGAACGACGATCACCTCGGGCTGGCCATTGATCGTCACCCCGAAAAGACCCGGCTCGCCAAAGAAATCCTCCTCGCTTGAGATATAAGAGGCGGGGATGTAGACCATCTCGTGCTCATCGTCGCTACTGACGCGACCTCCCACCTGATAGTCGCCAACAAAATGGGAGATGAGATACGCGGAGCCCGTCACAAGGACGATTCCCACCATCACAAGCGCGAAAAGCACTGGATGAGCGATGACCAGCGATTCGCTACGATGGCTCCCTTTATTCCGACCAGTCATCTTTGCCCTTAACTCCTCCCATAACCTGGTTTTAAAAGCCTTCGGGATCATGATAGCTCATGCTGCTTATCCTCCCCCTCTCGAAAGGCTCTCTGGCTCCAAAGCTGGGACGTTCGCGCCTGACCATCCGTTATCATAGGCAACAATTGAAATCATTTGAGGAGGAAGGGCGGCCATGGAAGCCTATAAAACCGAGTTCATCGAATTCATGGTTGAAAGTCAGGTATTGAAGTTCGGTAGTTTTACGTTGAAAAGCGGCCGCCAGTCACCCTTCTTTATGAACGCCGGCGCCTACGTTACCGGAGATCAACTCCATCGTCTGGGCATCTATTACGCCCAAGCCATCAACGACCGCTTCGGACTCGATTTCGATGTGGTATTCGGTCCTGCCTACAAAGGCATTCCCCTTTCGGTGATCACCACCATGGCGATCCATGAGCTCTTCGGAAAAGAAGTGCGCTATTGCTCGAATCGCAAGGAGATCAAGGATCATGGCGACAAGGGAATGCTTTTGGGAAGTCCTCTTAAGGATGGAGATCACGTTTTGATCGTCGAAGATGTGACCACCTCGGGAAAATCCATCGAGGAAACCTATCCGATCCTTCGAAGCCAAGCCGATGTGAACGTTGTCGGGTTGATGGTATCCCTCAACCGGATGGAGGTCGGCATGGGAGGCACCGTGAGCGCCCTTGAAGAGGTAAGTCAGCGCTACGGCTTTCCCACCGCGGCCATCGTCTCAATGGATGAGGTGGTGGATTATCTCTACGGTCGAGAGGTCCAAGGCAAGGTGGTAATTGACGACAGCGTCAAGATCGCACTTGACGCCTATTACGATACCTATGGCGTCAAATAAGGACACCATAAGGGTGAAATGCCTAATTTAAGGTTCGAAGAACTTCACAAGAGGTAGGATTACGGCGTTGTAAAACGTTGCAAAAGATAAAACATTGCAAGAGGTAGAAGCAAGGAGTTCTTGTGTTCAAACGAAAGACTAATTCTCAGTTGCTTCGTTCGCATGAAGAAGCTTCACAGACGACATTCATGGTCACCGGCGTGCGTGCGCTACGCAAAAGGAGCGGGAGCGCACAGATCATGTTCGCAACCATTGTCGTTGCCGTTATGGTCATGATGGCAATGACGCTGGCAGGGTGTTCAGGCGATGAAGGCATAGCGCCGAAATCAAGCACCAATGAGTATTCGTGGGATGAGCTTTCACAGATTTCTCAGGAGATCGGAAAAGCCGCTGATGAGAATGCCGCCATTGAAGTTGCGAAGAAATATAACCTGACGACCGAAGATGGCAAGCTTGATGGCACTCAAACTAAAGACGTCACGCTTTCGGATGACACGCAAACTAGCGTGCAGATAGCCGGGTTTTACCATGATGATAAATCCGATGGTTCCGGTAAAGCTGGCATCACCTTCATTTTCACGGATGCCATCGCAGCTGGCCGCGATATGAACTCAACGCCCACCAATGTGGGTGGTTGGGAGAGGTCCCAGATGAGGAGCTGGCTTTCCTCAGACGGCATGAAGATGCTGCCCGAAGACCTGCAGAGCGCCATCGTCGCAGTTGACAAGCTCACCAACAACGTCGGCGAGACCACGTCGACTTCATCGGTCACGAAGACCTCCGATAAGCTTTGGTTGTATGCGCCAATCGAACTTTGCGGGGAAGTAGATTGGTATGACGGTAGTTACTCCCCCTGCAATGATGTGCTCAATGCTGAGGGAACTCAATACCAGCTCTATCTCGATGCCGGTATCACCAATGTTTATGGCCCACAAAATGTCATTCTGGAAAAAACCTATGACGGTTCTTCGAGTGGTTGGTGGGGACGTTCGCCGGATCCGTACAGCTCGGACTACTTCTACTTCGTAAGTTCTGATGGTAATCCGTACTTCATCGTCGTCGACTACGGTTCCAATGGAGTCGTCCCAGGCTTTTGCCTCTAGTCATCGCGCACCTTATTCCCCCGGTGCCTCTGCGGCATCGGGGGTGCTACTAACCCGGCTTATAGGGCCAAGCTCTCGGGCCATGGGGCAAAAGAAAGGCCAGACGAGCGTCTGACCTGGAGTTTTGGAGCCAGTGACAGGAATCGAACCCGCAACCCACTGATTACAAATCAGTTGCTCTACCGTTGAGCCACACTGGCCTACGCGCAGCCCCCGCGCCTATGATCAATAGGCGCGAAGGAAACGCCTGTGACATTTTACGCGAAAGAGCGCTTTCGTCAAAACCGAGTTTCGTCAAAACGTAAGAATAGCTATCTCCCCTAACTCCAAACGATCCGATCTATTCGGTCGTCTCCTTCTCTGGAAGATCCTTGCTCCTTACGAATACGTCGCGCTTCTCGAAGGACTCTCCCTCTATAGCACTGTCATCTTCGCCACTTGGCTTTGAGACTTCCTTCGAGTTATTCTTTCCTTCGCCGATAGGATGACTATGGCTCCAGCGTTCATGACGCTGGTGCTCAATGACTTGGTACTCGGCCACAAAACCAGCGGCAAGAATGCCACCGGGAATAGCGATAATACCCATGGCCAAAAGCATGATGCAAGAGCCCACCATACGACCCGCCTCCGTGATGGGAACGATATCCCCATAACCGGTGGTGGTAATCGTCGTAACCGCCCAGTAGATGCCTGTCAGCACCGAATTGAACTTATCGGGTTGTACGGGATGTTCCAACTCGTACATCAAAAGGCTGCTGGCTACGATCAAAAGCCCCAACACCACGAAAGCGGCCACTATCTCCGACCGGCTTTTCTTGATGACCCGACCGATGGTCTGAAGACCGCGCATATAGCGTGAAAGTTTGATCAGGCGCACGAGACGCAGAATTGCTATGGTGTCGAAAAGTCCCTTTGATGCGGGCAGAAACCATGTCACCACGCTGGGCAGAAACGAAAACAGATCGATGATGCCGAAAAACGAGAGCATATACTTCAAGCGCGCCCTCGTCTTGGAAAGATTCGGATAGGCCAAATCCGCCACATAGATCCTGAATAGATACTCGATGAAGAAGCAGAGCGTCGAAAACGCGAAAAAGAGATTGATGGGAATATTCGTGTCGGACTTGATGCCCATCTGGGTGGTGATAAACACCATGACGGCATTGGCGACGATAAGCACAAAGAGCCCGATGCCGATGATTCTTGCCGCTAGGCAGCCATTACCTACCTCTTCAAGAGCGTAATAGGCTTGCTGTTTCAGATTAGATTTAGTCTGAACCATAGCGAACCTTCCCTTCGGACATCATGGCGGCTGCGTTTATTTTCGCACGTTTTTGCCAATTCACCAGGATCGAGGCCATCGATGGAGCAAAGCGATTCCTTTCGGCGAGAAACCACGGTCGAAGAGAGCACGATCGGCGAGGATATCGATCAGGCTCTCGAAGCTGAAGAGCAGACGGATTCAAGCGCCTCAAAGCAAGAGGAGCTCTCTGATCACCCTGCTCACAAAGCAAATATAGCCCATAAGATCCCCGGTAAATCATGGTTTTTGATCGTCCTTCTTGCCCTTGTGGGTCAAGTGGCTTGGGCTGTCGAAAACAACTTTTTCAATCTCTTTATTCAAGACGCCTTTGGAGCCTCCCTTTCCGATGTGGCGCTGATGGTGTCGGCCTCCGCCACCACCGCAACAGCTACGACACTCTTCATCGGCGCTTGGTCAGACCGCGTTGGCAAGCGAAAGCTCTTTGTCACGGTAGGCACCATCCTTTGGGGCTTATCGATCTTGGTGTTTGCCCGCTTGCAGGTCATCTCCGACAGTCTTGCCGGAGACGCCGCTGCAGCCGCAAGCCTTGGCATCACGCTTACCGTGGTATTCGACTGCGTGATGACCTTCTTCGGCAGCCTTTCCAATGACTCGAGTTTCAACGCTTGGATCACAGACATCACCGACGAGACCAATCGCGGCAAGGTCGAGGGCGTCAATTCCGCCATGCCGCTTTTAGCCATGCTCGCGGTATTCGGCGGCGCCATGTTTTTGATGATCGTGCGTCCAAACGGCACGGTTACCTACGATTATCCGCTCTTTTTCACCATTATCGGAGGTCTTGTCATAGGAGTCGGCATCTTAACGCTGCTTCTCATGAAGGATTCTCATCCTCAGGTAGGCCCACGCAAAGGCTATCTCACCGAGGTGTTTTATGGCTTTCGCCCTGCTTCGGTTCGACAAAACTCGATGCTTTATCTGGTGCTTTTGGCCTACTGCGTCTTTTCCACCGCCCTTCAAGTCTTCATGCCCTATTATGTAATCTACCTGCGGCTTCCCTACATCTTAGGAGAGAACTACGTCTTTGTGATGGCGCCCGGGATCGTGCTCGCCGCCCTATTCACCATTTTTTACGGACGCGTCCTCGACCGGAAAGGCTTCTCCTGGTCGGTGATTCTTCCCCTCGCGCTCTTTATCGCCGGATGCGGAGTCTTAACTTTTATTGCGGATCCTGTCGGGGTCTTTATCGGATCGGTGTTGATGCTGTGCGGCTACCTTGGTGCGGGCGCCTGCTTCGGCGCGGAGATTCGCAATAACACGCCGGGAAACCGCGTAGGGCTTTTCCAGGGTATTCGCATTTTCATGGTCGTTTGGATCCCCATGCTCATAGGCCCCTGGATTGGCTCAACCATCAGCTCATCGGCTGGTGCGATCGCCGGATTCGGCGTGGTGGGTGACGATTTCACCCCCTCATCGCTCATATTTCTGGGAGGCGCCATCGTAGCCGCGCTCAGCTTCATCGTGATCTTCGTCATCCGAGCGAGAAAGAATTCTCCCAGAAAGCCTTAACACCTAAGTACAAAGCTTGCACGGTGCCCTTTCTTCCTCTATTATACGAACATATATTCGTACGTACATTTGTTTTGCTTCAACGGGAGGGGGAACACCGTTGGATCTTGCCGAGAAGCTGGAGATTCTCGCAGACGCGGCCAAATATGATGTGGCCTGCACCTCTTCAGGTATCTCCCGCCAAGCGAAAGAGGGGTTCCTTGGCAAAGCCACGGTAGCGGGCTGCTGTCATAGCTTTTCAGCCGACGGACGCTGCATAACCCTCCTCAAGGTTCTGATGACCAACGTATGTATCTACGATTGCGCCTATTGCGTGAACCGGATCAGCAATCCCGACGTCAAACGAACGGCCTTCACCCCTCGGGAGCTCGCAGACCTCACCATTGGTTTTTATCGGCGCAATTACATCGAAGGGCTCTTCCTCAGCTCCGGAGTGATAAAAAACCCTGATTACACCACTGAGCTGATGATTGACACCCTCAAGTTGCTCCGGGGCGAGTACCGTTTTAGAGGTTATATCCACGCGAAAGCGATTCCGGGCACCTCACCTGAGCTGATCGAAACCTTGGGCTATCTCTCTGATCGTATGAGCGTAAACCTTGAGCTTCCCTCCCAAGCAAGCCTCAGGCGGCTCGCACCCGATAAAAGCGGACTTAGCATCTTTAATCCCATGCGCCAAATTAGTGAAAGCATCGCTGATGATCGTGAAACTCATGCGCTCACGCGCAAGAGAAAAACCACCTACCTCGCGAAAGTAAAGCCTGCCCACAAGGACAGAGCCTTCGTTCCCGCCGGTCAAAGCACCCAGATGATCATCGGTGCAAGCCCGGAAAGTGACTATCACATCCTGCGACTGTCCGCCGCCCTCTATAAGACGGTATCTCTCAAACGGGTCTTTTTCAGCGCCTATCTGCCGGTCACCAACGATGAGCGGCTCCCCTCCACAGACGCCATTCAGCTCAATCGGGAACATCGACTCTACCAGGCTGACTGGCTTTTGCGCTTCTACGAGTTCGGCGTCGATGAAATCATCGATCAAGCCCATCCTTTTCTTGACCTTGAGGTTGACCCGAAAGCCAACTGGGCTCTCAATCACCTCGACTTCTTTCCGGTAGAGGTCAACACCGCCCCCTACGAGGCGCTTTTACGCGTGCCAGGCATTGGAGTAAGAGGAGCGCGGCTTATCCTTCGCGCGCGCAGAACGTCAACCCTCGGCGAGGATGAGTTGCGCAAGCTCGGAATCGCCTTCAAAAGGGCTCGTTTTTTCATAACCTGCAAACACAAATATGCTGGTATCGGAGTGGAGTTTAGCCCCGAATCCCTCAGGGCTCAGCTGGCACAACCCATCAAGGGTGGATCCCATGGAAGACGCTCGGCAAAGACGGCACCGGGACAATTAAGCCTTTTTGACTCCCTCAATGAGGTGACAGAGCTACCTAAGCCAGCCACCACACCTTTGCCGGCACCCTCAGATGAAAAATTATTGGACGTAGGCTCTTCCGATGAACCGGAGTTGTTGTTCGCATGAGTCAGCCGGAGCTCTATGATGATTTGGCCTATAGCTATGACGGTAGTCTTGAGGGACTGCTCTCAGCCATATTCGCCGCTTATGAACGCCACGAACATCCACGAGACATTGCCCCTGAGGGGCAGGTTCAGCTTCGCTTGGGCCAACAACTAAGCTTCATTCCGACGGATCGCTCTCATGCCCTCCGCGTACAACGAGGACTCTGCGGGCGCTGCGGCGAAGGAGCCTTTAACGCCCTAAAGTATGCCTTTCTCTCCGATGAACCGCAGGCGGGTACGTTTATCTATGAATTCGTGCGATACGCAATGGACTCACGGGCGCATTCGGAGTGCTCAAGCTGTAGCCACAAAAATCACTGTAGCGGCATCTGCACTCGCAGACCAAGCGCCCATGGCATCATGTCACAGATCACTCACCCGAAGGTCGAGCCGATCTTTCGCCTGGCGCGTGCGGTGGACAACGAACGCCACCACATGCTTCAATTTCTTCGTTTTGAGGCGCTTGAGGGAAACCTCTGGTACGCTCGGTGCAATCCGAAAGCTTCGGTGGTGCCTCTGATCATGGATCACTTCAGCGGTCGCTTCAATACGCAATCCTTCATCATCCATGATGAGGTTCACCAGATGGCGGGTGTCTATAGTGGCAAGGATTGGTACTTGGTAGATTTAGGTCGCGATTCGCAATCGGAGCTTAATCTTCCCCCGAAGACCGCCATGGAAGATCTCATGGCGAAATCCTGGCGCCGCTTCTATCGAAAAGTCGCCGTGGAGTCACGCTATAATCCGGAGCTTCGTCGGCAGTTTATGCCGGTGCGTCTCTGGAAAAACCTAACCGAGATGCAGGTTGATCTTACCGAATCTTTTTGATCTACACGCCACTCAGATCAAAGGCGGGTATGAAGCTTTCTTCGCAGGTTTGTCCCTCCTGCCAGAAATAGTCCTCAAAGCCTAGATCATCGGCATAATCAAGCAAAGCCTCATACTCTTCATCTGTCACCGTTTGAGCCAAAGCCGGTTCCCGCTCCAAGGTTTTGATGGCGCGAATGTCTCCCCGATCTGCGGCTTCTTTGATCACCGGCGTGTATTGGTTCATGAGTGAAAGCAGTATTCGCCCCTTGAAAGAGCTCGCCAGCATATCGAGCACGGCCTTTGAATCGTCCAGATGCCCCGGTAGGAGCAGATGGCGTACGACTACGCCTCCGATGAGGCGCTGCTGGCCTTGATACTCATCGAAACGCGGAAGGCCTGCGGTCTTAATCATGGCCTCCGTAGCGGCTCTGGTTACCTCTGGATAATCTGGAGCCCCGGAAAGCCGGCGAGCGAGATCAGGAGAGGCGTATTTGAAATCACTGAGGTAGATCTGAACAAGACCCTCGTTGGCAAAAATCTGCTCTGACGTCTCATAACCGCTCGTATTCCACATGACAGGCAGACTCAAACCCAAGGATCGCGCCTGTTTGATGCTCTCGCGAAGCTGCACCGCATAATGAGTCGGGGTCACGAGATTGATGTTAAGCGCCCCTTGTTTTTCCAGATCGATCATGCGGAGGGCTAATTCCCGCGCATCGATTGCTTTTCCGAACCCCGCATGGGCTATGACGGCGTTTTGACAGTAGATACAACCAAGGGAGCAGTGAGAAAAGAAAATGGCTCCACTGCCACCCTGAGCGCTCAAAGGTGGCTCTTCCCACTGATGCAAACCGATGCGGGCAACCCTCATCGAAGCATCCGCACCGCAAACACCCAGCTGTCCTTCGGCGCGATTAGCGCCACAGGCCCGCGGGCAAATCATGCAGGAACTCATCGGATCTGTCGAGGTCATAGCTAAGATTTTAGTTTGATGTCATTCCGGCGGTTTCAAGCGGACACGAGATCGAATCAGGCACATAGCCGCAAGACGATGTGCAATCGCAAGTCGGCTTAGCGATAGGCATCCTCACCTGCGATATAG
>CANRPV010000054.1 GCA_947632575.1 uncultured Eggerthellaceae bacterium
TTATCCCATTGCTGCTCGAACTGAGGATTTTGATACGTCATACGACTCCTCCTATTTTGCAAACTTTTCAATGGTGTAGATAGCTGCAGGTGCCGCATTCAATCTTCCATGCAACACATTAGGCATCGATAACTTATATGTCTAATACTTATATTAAATATCAATTCATGCCTGAGAGACATGTAATATGACGGTCTATCTTTTCAAGATTTTATTCCAACGGGAAGATCGAGCTGGGGTCACCGAGGCCGAGGATGCTTCTGGGCTCTTCGGCGCTCCTCACGCAACAGTCCACTGGGCTGTTGCGACCTCATCGGTTCGAATCCTACCCAGTAGACGATGCTTGAGAAATGAAAAGACCTGGCAGATTGGCCAGGTCGGAAGTTTTATGGCTCCCCGGGTAGGATTCGAACCTACAACCCTCCGGTTAACAGCCGGATGCTCTGCCGTTGAGCTACCGAGGAATGTGCTATGTGCCGCGTGAGCCTTTTTGTGATTTGCTCACCTGCAGCAAGTACGTATTATAGCCAAAGGTGCTGTTTGCACAAGAAAGAGTCTGAAAAAATGCTCGCTTATGAGTACCATTCGCAGAAAAAACCGTGCAAGGACACGAAAGCTCGTGCCACTCATTGTTGTCATAGCTAAATTAGATATAAACGCTCATCATATTTTGGGTTCCTTTTTGGGCAAGATACCTATAATAGAGCTGAGGGTAAGAGTAATTTAGAAGGGGAGAAACTAATGTTTCTTGCTCAGATTTTTGCGGTTGTTATCTTCTTGATAATGTTCGTATTAATCGTCATCGACAAAATCCCACGTCATATCATTGCTTTAGTGGCCGGAGCCTGTACTGTCGTATTGGTGTTCGGTATTGCAATGCAAAGTTGGGATGCTTTTTGGACCACGCTCAACGTAGAAAAGATTTTCACCGTTGAGTTCTGGTACGCCGGTGCGGGGGGAGAATCGGCATCAGAAGGTATCAACTGGGAAACCATTATCTTCATCGCAGGCATGATGGTAATGGTCGAAGGTATGGCACGAGTAGGATTCTTCCGTTGGCTTTGCATGGAGCTCGCCAAAATCGTGAAGTACAAGCCAGTGCCACTGCTTATCACGTTTATGATCATGTCTGCCTGCTTGGCAATGTTCATCGACTCTATCACCGTTATCTTGTTCCTGGCGGCGGTAACAATCGAGCTGGCGCGACTTCTCAAGTTCGATCCGGTGCCGATGATTTTGGCCGAAGTATTTTGCGCTAACCTCGGCGGATCCGCCACCATGTGCGGTGATCCACCAAACATCATCATCGGTACCTCGCTTGGATATTCTTTCTTCGACTTCTTGGTCAATACGGGCTTGATGGCCGGCGTGGGTCTTGTTTTGACGGTCATACTTTTCTGGCTCATGTTCCACAAGGAGCTGGAGAGTCAAACCAACGACATGGCCCAATTCATGCATCTTCCGCAGCCGCGTGAGGCCATCACAAACAAGAGAGAGTTCACCATTTCGACGGTCATTTTCCTTCTCGCGGTAGTGCTTCTGGTAACTCACGCTCAAACAGGCCTCACCGTAGGCGTGATCGGTGTCTTTATCGCCGCTATTACCTTGCTCGCTGCGCCAAAGCACGTAGGAGAGATTCTGAAAAAGGTGGACTACAAGACTCTCCTCTTTTTCATCGGTCTCTTCGTTGTTGTTGGCGGTCTTGAGCAGACCGGAATCCTTGAGATCATCGCTGAGTTCATCGGTGAGGTAAGCCATGGCAACCTCTATCTGATGATCGGTATTGTGATCTGGGTCTCGGCTATCGCGAGCGCGTTTGTGGACAACATCCCGTTCACGGCTACGATGATCCCGGTCATCAAGAGCCTCGCGGAAGTCCAGGGTGTCGATCTTTCCGTTTTGGCATGGTCGCTCACCATGGGTGCTGACATCGGCGGTAGTGCAACCCCGATTGGTGCTTCCGCAAACGTTGTGGGCACTTCAGTAGCTGCCAATGCTGGCCATGAGATCAGCTGGGGTCGCTACTGCAAGGCTTCCGTACCGGCAATGGTACTGGTGGTTATGTCCTCGATGCTGATCATTTTCTTCAGGTATCTGTAGAGATATCGCCTAAAGGGAGGAAGTTAGCTGGCCGCTTGACCGATGGAGCAGGAAGGTTCTGCGAATCGGTTGGGCGGCCAGCTGTTGTTTAGTATGACTACGCTGTTCGTTAACGCCTGTATTCGCGAGGAAGAGTCCCGCACGCTCATGCTCTGTCGTGAGTATCTCGAAGGAAAGCCGAACGTAGTAAAGATCGATTTGGAACGGCTCTGCCTGCGCCCTCTCGATAAGGCGACCCTTGATTACCGGATCGAACGGCAACGGGCCCAAGACTGGGACGATGGCGAAGATATCGAGATAAGATCGAGATAAGTTTTAGATAAGGCAGTTATCGTCTAGAAATGCTTCGTTTACCGCAAGGCCGAATCTGTCTGCGATGGCTCTTAGATCATCATCACTGATCGTATTGGGGAAATCGTCCGATCCCTTATTGGCCGAGCGCGCCCTCAGATAGATATCCGCGGCTTTCTCGATGCTATGCATCAGTCCAAAGGCGCTTTCGAAATCATCACCGGCAACGAAAAGACCATGATGCGCCCAGATGACCGCATCATGGATTCTAAAGAGCTTGCTTGAGGCGCGAGCAATCTCGATGCTTCCGGGCATCATCCACGGAAGTACACCGACTCCCTGAGGAAAGACAAGGATGCATTCGGTCATGACCTTCCAAAGAGACCGCGTGATGATGCGAGCGTCCAGGGGCAAAAGCGCCGTAAGGGCAATAGTGTTTTTGGGGTGCGCATGATAAATCACCCGGCTTTTTCCACCAGTCACTTCGGTTCGCACCGAATGATTGAGGATGTGACTTGGTAGCTCGCTTGTTGGAGCCGCGCCATCGGCGAAACCCCAAACGATGCGGTAGGCATCGCCCTGTTCGTTAAGCTCGACAATGCCTGTCGTATTCAAGGGATGCTTAGCTACGTTTTGAAAATGGCAACCGGCGGCAGTTGTGATGAGATACTGCCCCGCGAGATTGTCTGCCTTAAGTCCTAGGGGTGTCCATTCGCTTGAAGTTGCACTCTTACCCAGAGACTTCCTGAGCTGTTCCACTTCCTCTGGTCGAAGGCGATAACTGAGATTTCCTCCGTTACATTCATGCCAACCTTGGAGAAACCCGTCGGTGCAAAGTTGAACGAAATCTTCGACGACAGGAAGTAATTGAGAGGATGTCACGATAGCTCACAATCCTTTTCGGCCCAGATCTCTTTGGCAAGATTGAAGGTCGCCCAAGCCTTCGGCCAACCCACATAAAAGGCAACGGGCATTATAATCGGCAAATGCCGGAGCGGCATCACCTAAAGCATCATATCCTGCTGGTTGCACGATCTTATCTATTACCGTTCCTTCTTCTTGCTTTACTTCTCAACTTCCAACGCTATGCCCGGCAGAGGGACGATAGAGCCGGCAGATGGCTTACAGTCGATTCCCTCTTCACAGAGAAGTTCGCAGAAGCGCGAGACATAGCGATCACTTCTGAAATCCTGGAGAAACGACAGGATGAAGCGACCATTCACAGCCGCGATCTCCACAAGGATGCCCGATCCTGTGGCGGACGTGAAGGGATGTAAGCTGGTTATATAGCGCTCAAGGTCTCCGAATCCTGATTGACCAACGTAGCTCACATGAAAGCTATCGACACCTAATGATTGCGCGGCTCTGTTTGCCAGTGCATTTTTGCGCTCGTTATGGCTCAGTTTCAACAACTGATCGCGCGCAGCAAGCGCTCCGCGGATCTCAACGAGAGAGTTTTCTGGTTGTGACTGCAAAAAGACCATGCCACGACTGATCGTGGCAAGGGTTGTCATCGGAAGCGACGCCATGTCTGGCTTATAGCCAAGGTGAATGACTCCCGCAATGGACCAGAAGGTATCAGGAGTATGAAGTACACCCCTGCGATCAAAAGCCATGCCGCAGGAAATGAGATCGGTATTGTCCGGATGAAGAGACTGGATTGTCTTAAAGAGGAACGCCGAGACCATCGTGGCAGGAGAGCCATCGCTTTCACGGGTGTATTTCATAAAGGCGGTCTCGGGGAGAGTGATTTCGTAGACAAATGTCTTCTTGCAGGGCTCTTGGGTGCTTTCGGGAAGCCGAAAGACGTGCTCCGGCACGAATCTGCCGAAGGGTTCAACAGAGCTAGGCACGTTAGCGGGGTAGGGATCCACAAATTCCGGGGCAAAGGGCGTCTCTCCCGGAAGCCGAACCGCTCCGACGTTTAGCGTTTGGCCGGTCGTTTCAGAAAGATAGAGGTAAAGCACCGTCTTGATAAACGGAAAGATCCCATGACCGTCGGTAAGCCCGTGAAACACCAAGAAGTCGATTGTGCTGTCGTGGACGGCGAAGGCTAAAAGATGATAGTTCGTTTCGGCGCTGCCAAGCTTTACGCCCTCAGCGGTCTCGAAAAACACGTAGGGACGCGAATTGGGCATCAGCACATAGGTATCGTCGGCGATACCCATCTGAACCGAAAAGTAGGGATAACGGCTTTGAGCGGCTCGGGCGGCTTCTTGTAGTTTTTGGAGATCGATGGGGTCAGTAAGGTTGATATTGACGTTTATTGTGAAAGGGAATGCATCACTTGCCATGTAAAACGCAGTCAGTGCAGAGTTGAGAATCATCATGGCGCTCTTACTCCCTCTCTTATACCTATCCCTGTAGCCATTATAGCGAGGTCTTCAACGTGACAGGAAGTATTGCCTCTCACCGCCGAGAAGAGCGATATAACATGCAAAACAGGCTAAAAAACAAAGGTTCATTGTAAAGAAAGCCCAAAACGGGCTTACTAAAGTTGCTTACGAAACGCTTACTGAACCGTTGTAAGTTCACACTGAGACTGCGGAAGGCTTTCCATGGATCTCAAGATGATCATAGCCTCTTGCCACGATGCGGATGAGCTTCGGACCATTCTGCAGGATTGGGATATTTGGCTCAATTACAAGGCCGCTGAAAGCGTGTTCCGCTCACTTCGAGTTCAGCAGCCTGAGCTCTCGAACAACGATATCGAAGCTCTTAAAGAAACTATCTCGTAAACTCCCTTATCTTTTAGCGATATTGCTCGGCTCGGCGGCAGATGCCGTATCTTTTTCGTGAGAGCTTACCCTCGTGCGCATTCTTCGACTGTAAATAATCGAAAGCGCAATGCCGAAAGCAGCCAGCACGATAGAAATCCAAAGCGTGTGGGCAAAGCCGAAAGCGTAGGCATCAGCATGGGATGTGCCGGAGGCGGTAAGCCGCAGAACGTCTGCCGACAGCACGCCTACGAAAAGCGCTGAGCCGATAGATGAGGCAATTTGGACAAAGACAGAATTGATCGCGGCTCCGTAGGAGTAAACCTCTTGGGAGAGTTGATTTAAGGCGATGGTCTTCGACGGAGCAGAGATAAAACCGACTCCTCCAAACACCAAGCAAGCGATGGCGATACTTAAGATCACCAGCAGATGATCCGCCGCTATTAAAACACCGACCAAGCCAACGAATGCAAGCATGAATCCCAGGGGAACCAGAGGCCATATGCCGTGCTTATCAAATACTTTTCCGCCAATAACGGTAAAGCCCACATAAAACAGAATAGGCACCACCAAAAAGGCACCGGCTAAGGCGGCACTGAAGCCAGCCGTTCCCTCAAGGTAGAGGGGAAGCAGCAAGCTCATGGATGATTGAGCCATAAATCCGAGCATGACCAGGATTATTCCTACAGTGAATTTGGGATGGGCGAGAGGGGTGAGGTTGAGCAGCGGAGTCTTGAGCTTCAGTTGTCGCCAAACGAAAAGCGCGATGATCGTCGCGCCAATCGCAAGAGCGATAAGTGAGGGCAGTAGGTCATGAGTGATCTCACCGAGGCCATACATAAGAGCGGCCAATCCGAGGAAGCTCAGAATGAGGCTAAGACCATCAATCGGCGTCTTCTCGCGTTCATGAAGGTTAACAACAAACTTGTTACCCATGATCAGCAAGATGACGGCGAGGACCAAGGGTGGAATAAACATCCAGGTAAACCCACAGGTGGTAAGTATAAAACCCGAGACCAAAGGTGAGAGGGCCAAACCGAATCCGATTATGGCACTGTTGACGGCTAGCACCGTACCTCGTTTGCTCTGGTCGACGATTATGGCGATGGTACTTGTGACCATGGGGTAGAGAAAGCCATTTGAGATGGCTTGGATGAGGCGGCCGATGACCAACATTGGGAAATTCAAGGCAAAGGTGCAGAGCAGACTTCCTAGGGCTAGCGCGCTACAGGCGATGGTGAAGACCTTGCGCATGCCAATACGTCTCATCAGGGAGGCCACAGTGGTGATACAGGTGGCCGCCACGACGGTGTAACCCACGATAATCCAATTGGCCATAGAAAGCGTGATATCAAAGCGGTGAGCAACTTCCGGTAAAGCGACATTCATCATCGACTGGGAAAATGAGCCGGAGAAGGTGGACAGGAGTAAGATGAAGAGTAAGACGTGAGCATTACCCACGGGTGATGAGTTTTTCCCTGTTGCTGCTGTCGCTGTCGATGCCATCGCTGTCGTCTAACTTAATCCTAACCAGGTCTGAATAATGGGCGTCCACCCCATGACCAAAATGATGCCGACAAATAGTGGTACGCCGACCATCATCCATCCCTTTAGCCAAGAAGGAAATCGTAAGCCCTTGCCCGTATTAGCCTCAGCAAGGAAGTTACTCCATCCCCAACCTTTTTTATAGACGCAGAAACTAACAAACACCAATGATCCCAAAAGGAGAATGTTGTTGGACACGAGGAAATCCTCAATGGATTGGATATCGCCGACACCGGGCAGTTGGACAGCCGATAGTAGATTGAATCCCAGAGCGCAGGGAAGCGAGAGCAGTGGTATGAGGATCAGATTGATGGTGACGGCTTTACGCCGTGACCAATTCCATTGATCCATAGCAAAACTCAAGATGTTCTCGAACACTGCGATGATGGTCGAGAGCGCGGCGAAGCTCATGAAGACGAAGAATAGAGCGCCCCAAAGTTCACCGAGCCAAATGTTCTCAAAGACCGAGGGAAGAGTGATGAACACAAGACCTGGTCCCGCGTCGGCTTGGATACCAAAGGCGAAACAAGCGGGGAAGATGATGAAACCGGTGGCAATGGCTACCAAAGTATCGAGTGCGCCGATGGCAACCGCTTCGCCAAAAAGGCTGCGGCTTTTATCGATATAGCTTCCGAATATCTCCATTGAACCCATGCCGATGGAAAGCGTAAAGAAGGCCTGCCCCATAGCGGCATAGCAGGCTTCGAAGAAATTATCGGGACTTGAAAAGATGGCACTGAAATCCGGTGCCAGATAAAAAGCGATACCAGCCTGTGCGCCGGGCAGCGTCACGCTTCGTATGATGAGCACGCCGATGATGGCAAGCAGACAGATCATGAGAACCTTGGTGATGCGCTCGACCCCCTTTTGAAGGCCAAGTCCGCAGATGAGTATGGCGATGGTGCAGGCAACGACCATCCATATCACCAGCGCCACTGGATCGGCCAAGAGGCTATCGAAGACTTGGGCGACTTGATCGGGACTCTTTCCGGCCAATTCACCGGTGGCCATCTTTGGCACGTAGGAGAACATCCAGCCAGCGACCGTGGTGTAAAACATCATGAGAAGGTAGTTTCCGATGATTCCTATCCATTTAAAGCAGTGCCAATGGCTGCCTTTGGGCTCAAGATTGTTAAAGGCAAGAGCGATGGAGCGTTGACTCGCGCGTCCTACGGCGAATTCCATCGTCATGATCGGCAACCCGAGGATAAGAAGGAAGATCAAGTAAATGATGACAAAGGCGGCGCCGCCATATTGACCCACCATATAGGGAAAGCGCCAGACATTGCCAAGTCCTATGGCGCAACCTGCACTGATGAGGATGAAGCCGAGTCGTGATGCAAAGTGTTCGCGAGCCAAGCACGTACCTTTCTCTGCAGGAACCCCGGTGATTACCAAAGGAGCCTTTAACCCATCTTAGCAGCGTCACAGAACCCTTTATTTGGCCCCCTAATGAAAAACCGCCGGGTGGAGGATTACCCGGCGGTTTGTTGATCAGCCAAGTATTGGGTCACTTGCGTTTCATGAAGCGTCTAAAGAGCCGTCTCGAAAATCCTGAACTTTGTGCCAGCGAAGCGCTGGCGTTTTGATTGGTCGGCTGATAGAAAAACGTAGCCGGCATTTTGCTTTGCAGAGTATCGTGAAGAGGATGTTGCTGCATAGGAATCTCCTTTCGCGGCCACTGTCCTCAAGGAGGCTGACTGGTGTCAGTTTCGGGGGCATAGGCTTTGTTCGTATCTGTCGTCTGTTAGGTACCCTCCAGGTTCACCATTCATGCTAGGGATGGTGGGCTAAAGAAGCAATTGCCCAGTATGAAAGAAAAATCTTGCTCGAGAGGCAATCAAGTCTGTAGCTTGGAGTGAATCATTAGGCTTTTTAAGGTTAAGGCGCGTGATCGGCCATATCACCGTTGTCTAACGAAATGAGCCGGGCGTCGGTGGGTCTAAATTTCTGGATTACAATGGGACTATGATGGACAGCTACGGATATGAGAGGCATATGCGCAGGCGGGCTATCTTGGTGCCCACGGGTATCGCTTGCATTATTGCCGCCTTCGGTCTCGCGAGTTTTCTCATGACGCTGCCTGCTATACAGTCCGGTGATGCGGCGGTGCTCTCAAAGGCGTTGGACAGCCTCGTCAGCGATGAGACCGACGATTATCTTAACCTCACCTTTAGCGACTCTCACATCATCGCATCGGTGGCATTCATCGGGATGATAGCGATAGGGCTTGTTATCTTGAGTTATGCGCGAACCGATCGGAGTAATTATTTCAGCGCTTAT
>CANRPV010000055.1 GCA_947632575.1 uncultured Eggerthellaceae bacterium
GAGTCCTGCCGTTGGACGATGGCCCAAAGAGCGTCTGCGCAGCGTAAGTCCTGGTGGGCCGTGAGGGAATCGAACCCGCGACCTTGGGATTAAAAGTCCCCTGCTCTACCAACTGAGCTAACGGCCCGACTAAACATGCAACGTTGAATTTTATAGTTATCGCTTGACTTGGTCAACGCTTACGAAGCTTCTATCAGTCTAAAAACTTGAACCAGCGTGTTACCGTCGGAGCAATCAGATCAACGCTTACGAGGCTTCTATCGGCTCAAAAGTATCACGATCCGGAGCAAACGACTGCATCGCTTTGATGGTCCGATCAAAAAGCTCATCAAGCTCCCAACCACAAAGCTCCGCCCCTTGACGAATAACATCCCGCGAGCAACCCGCCGCAAAACGCTTGTCCTTGAACTTCTTCTTGAGCGACTTCACCTCAAAATCCATAACGCTTTTCGAGGGGCGCATAACAACGGCTGCCCCGATCAAACCCGTCAGCTCATCGGTGGCATAAAGCACCTTCTCCATGAAAAGCTCCGGCTCAGGACAGGCGTCGTTAAAGCCCGCATTATGGGTTTGAATCGCATGAATTAGTTCTTCACTCCCACCAGCGGCGCGAATCATATCCGCCGCCTTAAGCGTATGATCCTCAGGCGTGGGATATTCCTCCCAATCCAGATCATGCAAAAGGCCGACGATGCTCCAAAACTCCTCATTTTCTGGATCAAACTCCCGAGCGAAATAAGCCATAGTCTGCTCAAGCGTTTCACCGTGCTCAAGATGGAAAGGATCCTTGTTGTGCTCAGTCAAAAGAGCCCAAGCCTCATCTCGACTTATTCCCGCATCGCGTGCCATAGCAAACCCTTTCATCACATGAAATTTATCCCGAGACCTTGGATTATCAGCCCCCAGATGACCCCGAACCCGTATAAGGCGACAATGATGCCGACGTTTTCCGCCGACGTTCGGTTAGAGCGAATAAGCACCAGAAGACCAACGCCTGCAGTGGTGAGTAAACCGCCAAACATCGCGCCCGCACCTAAAAGCCCCTTCACGTACATGTCTGCGATAACGACGGAGACCGCGCAATTGGGGATCAGGGCGATAAGGCAGGCGCCAAAGATAGCGAGCAGCGGATTTTCACCGAGGAAATCGCCAAGCACATCGCTTCCGACAAGTATCAGAACCGAATTTAAGATCAGCGTTACCACCAACACGAAAAAGGTCACTTGGACGGTGTGAATAAGCGAGCTGTGAAGAATGCTCGACCAGGGATGATCCTCATCGTGGCTATGGTCATGGGTACCATGGTTCGTCTGATGGTCCAAGGAAGCGTCATCGGCGTGTCCATAGACCAGCTCCGGGTTCTTCGAACAGGTGTCGCACTGATCGTGGCAGTGACATTGGTCCTGCTCACAAAGTTGATGGATCTTGAGCTTCTCGGGTTCGCGCCTCAGTAGTCGCCACACTCCGTCCACCAGAAAACCCATGATCATTCCAACGACGATCTTGCTCCCCACTATTTTCAAGATGACGTCGAGGGGCACTTGTTCAGCCAAAAAAATGGGAAGCATTTCATCGGAGGTAGAAAGGAATACGGCGAAAAGAGTGCCTAGGGTGATAACGCGACCTGCGTACAGAGTCGCAGCCGCAGCGGAAAATCCACACTGGGGCACTGCGCCTAAAACAGACCCTACGACAGGCCCTGCACTTCCTGCCTTGCGAATAGCCTTTTGAACCCGCGCACCCGTACGATGCTCAAGCCATTCCATCAAGATATAGGTGACAAAGAGGAATGGGATGAGCTGCAAGGTATCGAGCAGTGAGTCGCTCAGTATCTCTTCTATGATTTCCCAGGGGATGTTCATGGGCGTCATTTTACCCCATCGATCGCATACTTTGGTTTTTCGCAGTTAGATGACGGTTTTCAATCCTGACGCCGAACAACTGAAAGATTTCTTAGAGTAATCCCGAGGCGCTCGCAAGCCAGATGGACGTCTAAGAGATGCACGTCCAAAAGATGCACATCCAATGCAAGTGACTCTGCTGCGATACCTATTCCGCAGCGTCACGAGGCCTTGCGTCTATGATAAATAACCTTGCGACGCGCAGAGGAAGTTGTGCCCCAGCTAACGAAGGAGCCACCATGGAGAATGTTGTTCTAGCGATCTTTGATGTAGAGAGCGAAGCTTACCAGGCGTTTTCAGAACTCAAGAACGATTCCGTCAATTCTGCCTACACGATTTTGCAAATGGCCGTAGTCCAAAACAAGGATGGCCGTATCGTCCCAAGTGACGGCTTTGATTCTGGCATAGACTCTCGAGATGACACCTACAAGGGAGGTTTGATCGGCCTTGTAGTTGGTATCTTGGGCGGACCACTCGGTATGCTCCTTGGTGGCGCTACCGGAGCTTTGATCGGCAACATCAAAGACTCGAGCGATGTCGCTCAGAATTCAAGTCTGCTGGAATACATCAGCAGCGAACTTCATGGTAACCAAACGGGTCTCGTGATCCTGATTCAGGAGAGCAGCGAAGAGCCGCTCGACGCGCGGCTTGATAAATACAGAGTGGTCATCAAGCGTTGGGATGCCGCAAAGATCGCCGACGAGGTCGAACAGCAGCAGGAAATGGAAAAGCAGATGCGCCAAGAGGCAAAAGCTCGGCTCAAGGAGCAGAAGAAGCTCGATCGCGAAGCCGCCATCGCTGCAAAGCGCGCTAAGCTCAAGGATGATTTCGAGCACGTGAAATCCAGCACTCATGAGACAGTGCAGGATGCTGCCGATACCGCCAAACCGCTCATCGCCAACGCTGTCAACAGCGCAATCGACAAGGGAAGCGACCTAGCCGACAAAGCCATCGACGCCGCAAAGGAAAAGATTGACACCGACGAGGCTTAAAGAAATCCCTTCGAAGACAGATTCATTTGTTTGAGAAGATTTCTCTGGGGAACTTATCTAAGTACTTTGTTTAAGGAAGGTCTTGTCGAAGCCATTACTATCGACAAGCTGACCACCTAACCGCCCGTAAAACAGTTGTGGCGCCGTCTCCGGCGCCACAACGTGCATTTTGTCTGTGATAAAACGTGGACTTGGTACTAAAGCCTTCGCGCCAAAGTCTTCGTATTAAGCCTCGGTGCTAAACCCTTGGTGATAAAGCCTCGGATCTAGATCCGTCCTTGGCTCTTAGTACATTCCGCCGCCGCCCTGCATGCCTGCGGCAAGAGCGGACAGGTCCGGACCCTCTTTCGGGATCTCGTTGACGGTAGCCTCGGTGATGAGGATCAGGGAAGCCACGGAAGCGGCAGACTGCAAAGCGATGCGGGTAACCTTGACCGGGTCGTTCACGCCCATCTCGATCATGTTGCCCATCTTACCGGTCTTGTAGTCGCGACCATAACCGTCTTCGGCCTTCTTGATGTCGGCTACTTCGACGCTGCCCTCATAGCCAGCGTTCTCGGCGATGGAACGAAGCGGAGCCTCCAGAGCCTTGCGGATGATGTTGACACCGATTGCTTCCTCGTCATCGGCTTCAACCTTCTCAAGCGCGGGAATAGCGTTGATAAGCGCGACGCCACCACCAGCGACGATGCCCTCTTCAACAGCCGCACGGGTAGCCTGCAGAGCATCCTCGATGCGGGACTTCTTCTCCTTGAGCTCGGACTCAGTAGCAGCGCCGACCTTGATGACAGCAACGCCACCGGAAAGCTTAGCAAGACGCTCCTGCAGCTTCTCACGATCGAAGTCGCTGTCAGCGCGCTCGATCTCACTGCGGATCTGAGCGATGCGGTCGTCGATGGCCTTCTTCTCGCCAGCGCCGTCAACGATAAGGACATTGTCCTTGGTAACCTGGACAGTCTTAGCGGTGCCGAGCATGGTGACGTTAGCGTCAGCCAAAGTCATGCCGAAGTCTTTGTCGATAACCTGACCACCGGTGACAATAGCGATGTCCTCGAGGATGCGCTTGCGGCGATCGCCAAAGCCAGGTGCCTTGATGGCAACACAGTTAAAGGTGCCACGGAGCTTGTTCAGCAGGATGGTGGCCAGAGCCTCACCCTCGACATCCTCAGCGACAACCAGCAGCGGACGACCAGTCTTCATGATCTCTTCCAGCAGCGGAACCAGATCCTGAATGTTGGAGATCTTTTGATCGGTGAGCAGGATGAACGGATCCTTCAGGACAGCTTCCATCTTCTCCATATCAGTGGCCATGTAAGGTGAAATGTAGCCACGGTCATACTGCATGCCCTCGACCTTTTCCATCTCGATACCAAAGGTCTGGCTCTCCTCGACGGAGATAGCACCGTCGTTGCCTACGGCATCCATAGCCTCGGCGATCTTATTGCCGATCTCAGCATCGCCAGCGGAAATGGTACCGACGTTGGCGATTTGCTCCTTGGTGGAAACTGGAGTAGCAGCCGTCTTGATGGCGTCGACTACAGCCTCGGTGGCCTTCTCGATGCCGCGACGAATGCCAAGAGCATCAGCACCAGCGGTTACGTTCTTCAGGCCTTCGGAGACGATCACGTCGGCGAGCAAGGTTGCGGTGGTGGTACCGTCGCCAGCGACATCGTTGGTCTTGACGGCAACCTCGCGAACCAGCTGGGCGCCCATGTTCTCAACCGGATCCTCAAGCTCGATATCACGAGCGACGGTAACGCCGTCGTTGGTGATGGTCGGAGCACCATAGGAGCGCTCGAGAGCCACATAGCGACCCTTGGGGCCGAGGGTGACTTTCACCGCATCGGCGAGCTTCTTGACGCCAGCAGCCAAACCGCTGCGAGCATCGGATTCGTACTTGATTTCTTTAGCCATAGCTTAAAACTTCCCTTCGTGGAAAATTACTATTACCGAATCAAATGGTTCTCAGATCACAAGCAAAGCAGCTGCTTGTTTACTCGATCACCGCGTAAATGTCGTCAGCCCGCAGGATCAGCACTTCTTCGCCATCAAAGGACACTTCGGTGCCGCCGTACTTGCCGTAGATGACCTTATCGCCAACTTTGATCGGAAGAGGCTGCAACACGCCGTCTTTATCCATCTTGCCTTCGCCAACTGCGATAATCGTTCCAGTTTGCGGCTTTTCCTTAGCATCATGGGCTAGATACAGACCGGATGCCGTTGTCTCTTCGGCCTCGTCTTGCTTGACGATGACGCGATCGCCCAGGGGCTTAAGACTCATAATGGTCCCTTCCTTTCGTTGTTAAGACCGTCTCATAGGTAACGTAAACACTCCTAAACTAGGAGTGCTAGCACTCTTAATTTGAGAGTGCTAATCATGATAGCAGCCTCAAAAGGGATTGCAAGGAAATTGAGAAAAAGCTTGAGTCGCTACAGAATCGCCATAATTGCACGTCACAGTCATAGGAGTACGTGAGCGAGCATGAGTCGCAGAGAGCTTAATCACGCATACAACTGAGCGCTAATCGGCAAGCAGCCAAACATACAAATACTCATGCAATTGTGCGTGGAACGGGCAGCTGAACACCTTTAGGCATAAAATGCGACGTCCGGATAGGGCGGCTCCAAGGCGCGCTTAAACGCGTAGGAGTCCGCGCGCTTGATGACCGCTTCGGCTTGAGCGCCGTCAAAACCCAACGCCTCGATCTCTTTCACGCCAAGTCCCTGCTCATAATGGGCGATGAGAATCTTATCGAGGATCTCATAGGTGATACCAAGGCTCTTCTCATCCTCTTGATCAGGTGAAAGCTCAGCACTCGGAGGCTTAATAAGCACGTTTTCCGGAATGGGGGTAACTTCCCCCCGCTCTTCTGCCAAAGCATTACGCCAACGTGCGAGCGCCAGCACATCGGTCTTATAAAGTCCCCCGATCGGCGCGAATGCTCCAGCCGTATCCCCGTAGAGTGTGGAGTAACCCATCATGGCTTCGCTCTTGTTGCCTGTGTTGAGCATCATCCAACCATAGGCGTTAGAAAGCGCCATCAGAATGACCATTCGACACCGTGCTTGGGTGTTTTCGGCCGCCACGCCAGAAAGCTTTCCGCCACAGGGCTTGGCAAGCACAGCCTCGAACGCCTCGTAAGGCTGGCAAATCGAAATAATGGGAGCATCGATACCGAGATTCGTGGCAAGATCGTCCGCATCCTGAATGGAGTGGGCAGAAGAATAGGGTCCTGGTAGCATGTATCCATGGACGGCGGAAGACCCAAAGGCGTCAACCGCCATGACGGCCACCAAAGTCGAGTCCAGACCACCGGAAAGGCCAATCACCATATCGGTAAATCCGGCTTTTTCGGCGTAGTCCTTTAAGGCTTCGACGCAGCTCTCATACATCTCTTTCGGTTCCATAAGCCTTCTTGCTCCCAGACTAATCAGATCCTTTATTCCACCTGAATTTCCCCAATATGGTGAACAGAGGCGAAACTACGATAAGGCAACCAGACAGTGCTTCTGTTCTTCTAAGAAAACAGTATATGGCACTCAAAACATTCTGGAGAAGAGTGTTAGCAGCTGCGAATCTTCTCAGCCAACCACGATGCCCACTCATCAACCCCAAGTCCAGAGGTCGCAGAAATCTTAAAGAGTGGCGCCGTAGGATTGAGTTGGTTCAAAGCCTCTTCGAAACGCTCTACCTCAAAATCGAAAACAGGCAAAGTGTCGATCTTGTTTAAGATGACCGCTTGGGAAACTTGGAAAATGCCGGGATATTTCAGTGGCTTGTCGTCGCCTTCCGGCACCGACAAAATCATGACCTTAGCATTCTCTCCCAGATCAAAGTCCGTTGGGCAAACAAGATTGCCGACATTTTCAATGATGATCAAATCGAGCCGATCTAGGTCAAGCGCTTCCACGGCCTTCTTCAGCATCGAGCTTTCCAGATGACATGCCCCACCGGTATTGATCTGCACAGCTGGTATCCCCTGAGCGGAGATCTTCTTCGCGTCCACGTTGCTTGCGATATCACCTTCGATCACGGCGATGTTGAACTCATCGCGCAAAGCGTCAATGGTGGCCAAAATGGTGGAAGTCTTTCCAGCGCCAGGGCTTGCCAGCAAATCGAGCGCATACACGTGCTTTTCAGCGAAGAGCTGACGCAGCTCTTCAGCGAGGCGATCGTTTTTGGCGAGAACCGGTTGTTTGATGTCTATTTGCATTCGACTACCTCAAACTCTCTCTTCCCCATACTGCGAAGTCTCTTCCTTAACCTGCGAAGCCTCTTCCCCATCCGGCGCATACTCATTCGCCGCGCGCTCTTCTCCATCCGGCGCAACCTGGGCACCGTAAGACGCGGGCTCCTCATCGTCAGGCTCCTCATCGTCAGGCAAATCAACCTCAATGGAATCGATCTGCAATTCGCGACCCGCCAAAAGCTCCGTGGCGAATGACCCGCACTCAGGGCACAGGCGGTGGAATCGATCATGGGTGAACTCACAGCCACATTCCAGGCAACGACTCTTCGGCGTGATCATCGTGAGCTCCAACTGCGCGCCTTTGGTGAACGGATCCTGTTCAACCACAGCTTCGAAAGCGAAGACCAACGCCTCCTCGATGGCCTCGGTCATCTCCCCTATCGAAAGACTCACCTTCAGCAGGCGCTCGGCTCCAGCCTCATGAGCCGCTTGCGTGGCGCTATCGAGCACGCTCGTGATGATTCCCAACTCATGCATAGGGCCAAAGACTATTCTTCGTCAATCTCTTCCAAGATGAGCTCGGCATTTTGACGTTTGATGCGCCGCGCGAGTACCACGCGAGCCATAAAGAGGCTTCCTTCATAGAGCATCACCAACGCCGCAAACATCAAAAGCATGGTGATCGGTGACGCGTCCGCGGTCACCACGGCGCAAAAAACCATCAGGACCACGTAGACGATACGCCAATTGCTCCTGAGCTTCTTATAGGGAATGACGTCGAAGATAACGAGGTAAAACACGACCAGCGGCAGCTCAAAGGCGAGGCCAAAGGCCAATTCGAAACGAATGATGATATCCACGTAAGATGACATACGCGGAGCAACGTAACCCAAACCGGAAGCTTGATCGGTAAGCCACTGAAACGCGGGTCCCAAAATGACCAGGTAACAAAAGATGGTTCCAAAAACGAAAAGAGCCACCGCCGCGGCGAAGGTGGGAATAAACCAACGCCTCTCCTTGGGCTTAAGCGCCGGCAGCAAAAAGGCCAGCACTTGCCAGATAATGACCGGTGAGGTGGCGATGATCCCCGCCCAAATGGCGATCTGGAAGCGCACGGCGAAGGCCTCGAAGGGATCGATAGCCTGCAAAGCGGCCATACCCTCCGCATCGGTCGGCAGATAAGGCGCGATCGGCATCAGGAGGAATTGCCCCATGGTGGGCGTCGCCAAATAGAAGATCACGATAGCCACGAAGAGGCAGACCACGATGCGCACCAAACGCATCCGCAGTTCGGAAAGGTGATCCATCAGGGGCATACGCGCTGGACCGATAGGCACCGCTTAATCCCCTTCCTTCTCACTGGCAGCAGCCGCACTGCCGCTGCTCTCTGCACTGACCGCGCTCTTCATACTCGCGCTTTCCGCACTGCTTGCGCTCGCACCAGCCGCAGCTTCACCGTCCGCGCTGGCAGCAGCCTTGCCGGCCATGCCATCTGTACTCGCGGTGTGTGCACCTTTCTCAGCATCGTCGGCGGCCTCGACAGCCTTCTTAGTGGGCTCCCCTTGCTCGGCCACCAAACGAGCCGCCCGTTCTCTGTCATAGCGCGCCTTGCGCTCGGAGAAGCTCTCCGCCTTCTCACTCACCTTGGCGGCGGCGACAGCGGCAGCGCTTTTGGCGGTGTCGGCTGTCTTTTTGGCGGTAGCGGCCGCGTTATCAATCATATCAAGGGGATTTTTGAAGGGCGTGTCCGAGTCCTTGTCGAACACGGCGCTGTTCTTAAGCGTCGAGTTCATATCCTCTTGGGCGTCGCGG
>CANRPV010000056.1 GCA_947632575.1 uncultured Eggerthellaceae bacterium
TAGTGGCGCTACTCGGCGCCGGAAGCATGGGCACCGCGATCGTGTCCCGCATCGCCGCCGGAAAGAAAATCCTGCTCGGCGACATCAGCGAGGAGACGCTCGGCAACGTCTCCCGATCGTTCACCTACAACGGCTATGACGTCGAGACCTGTGGCGTCGATGCGATGAACAAGGGCTCAGTGGAGGCCTTCGCCGAGAAAGCGGCCAGCCTCGGACCGGTGAAATACTTCATCGACACCGCCGGCGCCTCTCCCCATCAGACCAACCCGATGCACATCATCGATCTCGACATGGTCGGCACGGGATACGCCATCGACGCCTTCGGAAACGTCATGGCCGAGGGCGGCGCGGGGCTTGTCATCTCGAGCCAAACCGGATATATGTACCCGATTCCCTACGAAATCGAGCAGCAGATCATCGCCGCCTCCACCGAGGAGCTGAAATCCATCCCGTTCATTACCGGAGAGGCGGCAGTCAACTCGGGAATCGCCTATATGGTTGCCAAGCGTGTCAATCATCTTCAGGTCATCAAAGCCGCTGCCACGACTTGGCGTGCTCGACGTGCACGCATCAACACGATCAGCCCGGGCATCATCGTCACACCACTTGCCTATGACGAATTCGCGGCCGCAGGGGATGCGTATCAGACGATGATCGACGCGTCAGCGGCGATGCGCGTCGGCACCTCAGACGAAATCGCCGAGGCCGCGGCATTCTTGCTCGGCGAACACGCCGGATTCATCACGGGCACCGATCTTTTGATCGACGGCGGCGTCATAGCGGCAATCCGCACCGGCCAATACACGCTTCATGCGGAATAAAAAAATGTGACTTTCCGCAACCTTCACTATGATGAAGGTTGCGGTAAGTCATGAATCGGCCAATGTAAGGAAAGCAAGCGAAATGAAAACACGCCGGCTCGGCACCATTGAAGTTTCGGAAATCGGTCTAGGATGAATGGGTTAAGCCGACTAACCGATCTCACTCAGCCACGTGTCGACTTCGGCCTTCGCTTCCTCTCGATCATTTTGGGCTACAGTGCCGGCAATGCTCAAACCTTCAAGTACGGTCGCCCCAGCGCAGAGGCTTCTGAGCTTTGAGAACATGCCCGCATCACCGCTTCCCGCATGAGTGTTAAACGGAGCGACGGTTTTCCCATTCCAATCAAGGGATTCAATTGCCGTATACATCGGCATCGGCGCATCGCCCCACCAGATGGGAAATCCAAGATAAATGAAATCGTATTGGGACATGTCGGGAAGTTTCTCCAGAGCCTGTCGTGCATGAATCCCATGAGGATTGTTTCTTATTGTTCTAACATCTCCGCACACTGTTTCAAAAGGTCAGTGATCTTCAAATGCTGCGGGCAGGCACGCTCGCATTGTTCACATTCGATGCAGTCGGAGGCGCGACGTCCCTCCGGAATGGCCGCGTAGCGCTCCTTCGCCTGCGCCGCCTGGCCATTGCCAAGCTGAAGATTTGTGGCGGCGAAGATATCGGGGATGGGGATCTGCTTTGGGCAGCCGTCCGTGCAGTAGTGGCAGGCGGTACAGGGAATCTCCGCGGAATTGCCGAGGATATTCTGCGCCTCGCGGATAATTTTCTGCTCCTCCGCGTTCAGCGGCTGGAAGTTCTTCATGTAGGAGAGGTTATCTTCCATCTGCGCCACGTTGGACATTCCAGAAAGCACCGTGATAATGCCGTCCAGGGACGCCGCAAAGCGGATCGCCCAGGATGCAGCAGACGCATCCGGAGCATAACTCTGAAACAGCTTTTTGATCTCTTTCGGAGGGTTAGCGAGCTTACCACCTTTAACCGGCTCCATCACTACGATGGATTTGCCGTGTCTTCTTGCCACCTCATAATTGGCACGGGAGGTCACCTCAGGGTTGTTCCAGTCGGCATAGTTAATCTGAAGCTGGACGAAATCCACCTCTGGGTGCTCGGTCAGCAGCTTGTCCAAAAGCTCCGGGCCAGCATGGAAAGAAAACCCGTAATGCTTGATGAGCCCCTCAGCCTTGCGCTCCTTTAAAAAGTCCCAAATGTGATATTTGTCGTACTTTTTATAGTTGTTTTCCATGAGAGCGTGCATGAGGTAGTAGTCAAAATAACCCGCGCCGGTCCGCTCTAAACTCTTATAAAACTGCGCTTTGGCGCTTTTTTCATCGTGGCACATCATAAAGGCATTAAGTTTGGTGGCGAGAGTATACGATTCCCGCGGGTAGCGGTCTACCAGCGCCTTTTTAATGTCGGTCTCTGAGGTACCGTATACATAGGCGGTATCAAAGTAGGTGAATCCCGCCTCCATAAAGAGATCGACCATCTTCTTGACCTGCTCGATGTCGGTGCTCAGCACCTTCTTCGGCAACCGCATCAGACCGAAGCCCAGCTTCGGTGTTTCTTTACCAAGATGATCAGACATAGCTTTTCCTCTCCGATTTCTGCTTTGACTCGACTGACACTTCATCAATAACGCTGTTAGAGGCCTTCCGCTGCTGGCACCCAAAGAGCAATCCGAGCGATGCCATCATCGTCAGATCTACGAAATTTCTTCTAGAAATAAGACGTTAAGCACATTAGATGCTAACGACTCCTATGTCTAATATCTATGTCTAATATCTATGTCTAGGAGTCGGCATCGTTCTATTGCTTGACGTTGTCCCCTTAGGCGTCTATACTTGTACAATAACTTGTACGAAATGAGGTATAGACGATGAGGACTTTGGCATATAGCACCTTCCGAGAAAACATGAAATCGGAGTTCCAGCGTTGCCGCGACGATGCCGAGCCCCTGCTTGTCTCGAACAGGGATGAGAGGGACAACGTAGTCGTCATGAACGCACGCGACTACGATGCCCTCATGGAGACCATCCGTATCTACGAAAACCCCTATCTACACGACAAGATTCTCCGCGGAATAGAACAGGTGAAAGCAGGAAAAGGCGTAGAGCGGAAACTGATCGATGCGTAAGGTCTTTACCGATGCCGCATGGAAAGATTACCTTTATTGGCAGAACCAGGACAAGAAGGCACTTCGCCGCATCAATCAGCTCATCAGGGACATCGAGCGGGATCCATTCGATGGCATAGGAAAGCCCGAGCCCCTGAGATTCGACCTTTCGGGATGTTGGTCACGCAGAATCGATGCGACAAACCGTCTCGTGTATTCCATCGGCGAGGACAACACGATCAACATCTATTCATGCAAAGACCATTACGCATGACCCGGCTAAGCAAAAATAGAGACTGACGATCGTTTTCGGTCATTTATGTTTTCGTTCGTTTGGAGCTTTCTCTATTTCCCTTTACCCATTTTCATTCAGGAAAAGTTCTATTCCAATAATACTTCCTATGGGCCTTGACGATAGCAGCCGCATGGTCTTTGCCGTGGAGCTCGAGTTCTGATTCGAGGGCGGTCAAGAATCGCCTCTCGCCTGCAATCGTGCCATCCAACATGCTATAGACAAAGGTGCGACTGTCCTCAGGTAGATAATCTGCAAGTTCCATGATCGAAATGGCAATAGAGCCGCCTGATACCTCAGAGAGATCGGCGTCATCAAGCTCGCAAGGCACGTTCGAGTTGTTCGTGTTCTCGGTCATGATTCTTACCTCCTCGGGGGGATTTCTTTCCGCCTGCATACATAGTGAATTGGATCCTCCGAAATCAAAATGGATTTCCGTAGCATCGCCTGTAATTTGCGGCAAATCGCTTGCTAACCGAGCTTCGGTTGCGAATTTGAACAGCCGGGATAAACGAGTTGAGCGTGAAGATCGGCTATAAGATCCTCCACGTCATCATGTATTTTTGCTTCACCGGATGCTGCTCTCTCCGTCATGTTATTTGAGAACACGACGTGGAGAGATCGCCATGCCATCATGAATCGAACAACATTATCACCGCATACTATGCGGTGATAATGTTGTTATTCGACGCATTGCTTCGTATAATGGTGGTATGTATTTGCATGAACACCCTAATTGGACACATTTCATATGGGACGACGATGTGATCCTTCCCTTGCTGAGCAACGTCCGCTTTGCCCAAGGGAAACTATTGGGTCGTATCCAAGATCTCGGCTTTCCTCTGGAATCAGAATTCGAACTTTCGACAGTTTGCAAAGAAGTTATCGCCTCATCGCGCATTGAGGGAGTCTCGCTTAATGCGGAAGAGGTTCGCTCTTCGGTAGCACGTAACCTCGGGTTGAACACCTATAATTCCGCGCTCGACACCCATTCAGTGGATGGCGCCGTCGCTGTGTTCATGGATGCAACCTTCCACAGCTCAGATTCCCTCACTTTTGACCGTCTGGCAGGGTGGCATAATAGCCTCTTCTCCACCGGGTTCAGCGGACTTCGTCGGATAACTGTTGCCGAATGGCGCACCGGTCCTATGAGTGTGGTCAGTGGGCCTATCGGGCATGAGAGGGTCCACTATAGAGCACCCGACGCTTCAAAGGTACCTAAGCTTATGGATGAGTTCTTCGCGTGGGCGAACACAAGCAATAACGATGCGCTTCTTAAGGCGGGTCTCGCTCATCTGTGGTTTTTGTCCATCCATCCCTTTGAAGACGGCAATGGGCGTATCGCCCGCGCCATAACCGAGCTGTTTCTTACCCGCAGCGATCAAAGTCCTCGTCGGTTTTACTCCATGGCCGACTACATCTTGAAGCATCGCGAAAGCTATTATGACGCTCTGGAACATGCTCAAAAAAGTGCTTCGGATGTGACTAATTGGCTCGTATGGTTTCTCGACGCGCTGATGGGCGCCATTGAAGAAAGTGGAGAAACTATTAACGGCGTTCTTCAACGAAGTGCGTGGTGGCACTCTGTCCAAGGTGTTTCTCTTAACGAGCGCCAGAGAAAAATGCTCGAACGGCTTCTTGGCGGCTTTGAAGGAAAGCTCACTTCGGGTAAATGGGCTAAGCTATGCAAAGTTTCGAGCGACACGGCTCTACGAGACATTAATGATCTCATCGCCAAAGGTATCCTCATGCGTGATGAGACGGCATCTGGCAGAAGCACTTCTTACATTTTCACGACGAAAGAACTTTAGAAGGACAGGGTTTTGAGCCTTAACCCCAATAACTCGAGAGTACCGATCAGATCACCGAAGTCCAGATGACGTAAGGAAACAAAAAAGGCGATAGCCGTCACTATCGCCTGAACTAAACCGAGCGCCACCCGCCCCTGTAATGGCTTCCGGGCTTTGCCGGTACTCATATCATAACAGCCTCGGCAAGAGGTATGCCCACGGCGGTCTCAATGTAATCGAAAATCCATAGGCATGGCTTTCCGTTCGTGCGATCTCACGCGCATGATTCCCTGAGAGCCATCGGGCGTAATTGGCACTACGATAGGCAGTGCAATCGTGAACGTCGTTGTTCCGTCGGCGCTATCGGCGATGATCGTGCCGCGATGGGCTTCGACGATCTCGCGGGTAATGGCGAGTCCGAGTCCAGCACCCCCGCGATCGGTGGACCGCGCCGCGTCTTCTCGATAGAACTTCTCGAAGATGTGCGGAATATGCTCCGGCGCGATCGTCGCACCCTGATCCGCAACGGAAATCGTCGCCTGGGCATCATGCACAGCGAGCGTTATCGTGACGACCGTTGAGGGGTCGGCATAGACGATCGCGTTGCGCACAACGTTGCGAAGCGCACGCGCGAGTTTCGGTCCATCGGCTACGATTGTTATCGGATCCTGCTTATCGCCCAAGTCGTCACAGCTAACCTCAATGATGATCGAGCGTTCATGGGCAAGAGGGTAGAGTTCCTCGCTCACCTGAAGACAGAGCAAGTGTAGATCGATTGGCTCAACCCCCAGGTCAAGTTCAGATACATTGAGTCTTGTGATGTCGAAGAGCTCCTCGACCAGGTCATTGAGCTCCTCAGACTTTTTCAGTGTGAGCTCGCCGTAACGACGGCGTGTCGAGGCGTCGAGCGTCTCGCTCTCGAGCATCAGATGCTGATAGCCGATGATGGACGTCAGCGGTGTTCGGATGTCATGGGCAAGATAGGCCACAAGTTCGTTCTTGCGCGCCTCAGCAGCGGCGGTTTCTCGCTCCGACTGAAGTGTGCGTTCCCTCAGCGCGTTCAACGCATTTTCCGTAAGCGCCAATTCATCAGTAAGCTCGACTGATTTTTCGCGATCTTGGAGCAGGTTCTCGACAGCGTGTTCGAGCTCATCGAAGTACGAGAGCGATTTTCTCAGCGTGAGGGAGACGATGATCAGACAACCGACGGCGAAAAGCGCCAGTGCGACGACCGGCCAGAAATTGGAGAGTGTCTGGTAGACAGTGATATCGCGCACCCAAATGCCGCCATCGATCGGATTAACCTCAATGTCCCATATCGTGTCGGGATAGTCGGCAGAGAGCTCGCCGGCGATGCGAGCCACCGCGTTCTCGCTGCTGGTGTGAGCGGTTTCGTTGGATAAGGCATTCGCATCGCCGTCGGCGTCGCCCGGCTCGTAAAGCGACCACTGCGACGTGGAGTCGGCGATCCATTGGCCCAGGCTAGGGGCTGCAAAGCGATCGAAGCAAAAGACGATAACAAAGAATACGACCGCGAATATGACCAGCCGTCCAATCATCGTCCGCAAAAGTCGGCGTCGGAGATAGCGTAACTGTTGGGGAGGTTTCTGAATCATCAACGGGAACTTTTAAGGGCGTAGCCGACGCCCCAGATGTTTTCGATGTAGGTCTTCGAGGAGTCGACGGCGGCCAACTTACGGCGGAGGTTGCGGATATGGACCATCACGGTGTTGGCTGATGAGGCATCAGCCGGTTCATGCCAGAGCGCCTCGAAAAGTGAACGGGATGAGAGCGGCTGCCCCGCATGGGTCGCCAAGAGCGAGAGCAAGGAAAACTCCGTCGGTGTGAGATCAAGCGGCTCATCGAACAACGTGGCTTCATGGTGAATCTCGTCGATGACTAGATCGCCGCAGCGCAATTCATCCGTACCGTTTGGCATCGAAATCGCAGATGCCCTCCGTAATCTAGCGCGGACGCGGGCGACGAGTTCACGGGGACGAAACGGTTTGGGGATATAGTCGTCAGCGCCAAGGGCGAATCCCACCACCTGATCGTTTTCCTCGGCTTTCGCACTTAAAAAGAGAATGGGGATGTTAGATGTGGCACGCAGCTTCGCGCAGAGTTCAAAACCATCCATTTGCGGCATCATAACATCGAGAATGGCCAGATCAAACGCACCATTATGGAATGCGGTAAGGGCGTCGGGCGCGGACTGAAAGGCTTCTACTTCAAAGCCCTCGTCCGAGAGCACCCGCGCGACGAGATCAGCGATGGCGGCTTCATCATCGACGACGAGTATGCGCGCTGGAGAGCTCATGGCGCTATTATATAAAGCTCCCTAGGGATTCATTGTCTCCGCGGTCGTTTCCCGAGCATTCTTAAGAAAACATTAAGGATTGCACCGTCAATCTTCAGAAACTGATACGAGATTTTTAAGCCGGTCGATCTGTAGCATCGAAATCCCCGAGAGAAGGGTGAATGCTATGAATCGAATGAGAGCTCACACAGGCGATGTGGGTAGGGTAATGAAACTGGAAGAAGGTCGCCATCGAACATCTCCAGAGAGCGAAGCCATTCGGAGCCGACAGCCTCTGGAAACCTATCGGCGAGCCACATGGTCAAGCCGAAACGCTGAGAGAGCGCGAAGGCCGAAGGACAGACGTCCTCGAAGGGCATGGCGTCCGATCGTCTTGATCGTGTTTGCAATCGGCATTTTCATTGGCATTTCGGCCGCGGTGACCTATGGCGTGCACTCGGTGATCACAGCGGTATCACCTGAGGTTGCAGGCGCGCTCTTTGCGGATGACGAATCTCGAAGTGAGCGCATCGTCGTTCGGGATGTACCCAGCGACGCAGCGAATGAGGTGATCGCCATCGCAGAAAGCGCACTTAAGGACAATCCTTACGGGCTCAATGAGACCCATGGCCAATGTCTCGGCTTCGTCGACGATGTGTTCGGCATCTACGGACAGGAGTTTCGAAGGGTTTGTTGTGCAACCTCTGCGATGAAGATGGCTGAACCGATGAACACCGATCTGACGGAGATTCCGATTGGCGCATGCATCTTCAGCGATCGATCGGCGACTTCCACGATGTGTGATACCTGTGGGAAGGATGCAGGACACGTCGGAATCTATAAGGGTGATGGCGAGGTCATTCACAACGGCCTAACAGGTCCCGAGATCATCGACATCAATGAGTTCGTGCGCACATGGGGATCAGCCGGCGCAGGCGGAACGATCGCCTGGGGTTGGCACGCTGGTCTTCCCCTGTGATTGCAATCCTTCGAGAACAATGGAGACGAATGTGCAGTCGAGATGTGGATGTGCAGTGGGGACGCACACCCCTCCATCGTTAGCACAAATGACCGTACGGCCCTTTGTGCAAAAGCGGCACTGACTGGGGAAACTCACAAATGCCCGTACGGTTGTTTGTGAGTCGTGGGCAATCAAAGACATTCGCAAGCGATGCGAAAACAAGGCAGTAATTTCGCAGATTGAGGTGAAAATCAGGCGGAAACGGCTATTCCCACTCGATCGTGGCCGGAGGCTTTGAGGTGATCTATTCTTACTAGTTGCGATTGCCGCAATCGCCGACTTCCTGCTGGATATTGGATACGCTAGCCTTGGGATTTTACTATTGTGGTCAAAGCGGCTTGCGGCCGGCTGCCGGGGTGCGGGCTTCGGGCTTGGCGGAGCCGGCGGGCACCGGGCGGGCAGAGCGGTTCGGCGAACGGAAGCGAGACGCGTCGTTGAAAGGCCCATCGCGCTCAATGACTGACTGTAGCGGTAGC
>CANRPV010000057.1 GCA_947632575.1 uncultured Eggerthellaceae bacterium
TGATCACCGCCATGCCGATGACGCAGACGTCATAGGGAAGATTGAAGGCCATTCCGAAAAGACGGGAAAGTCCGTTATAGACCGATGCCGTGTAGGGAATAAGAAACACGAAGATGATCGCCGCGGCCGCGATGCGCAAGGCCTTGGATTTGTAGCGCTTACCAAAAAACTCCGGCATGGTCTGAGCGCCGAGGCGATGGGTCATCTCACGAGTCCGAGGACCCAAGACCCACCAGGCGAGAAGCGAACCGATGATGGCATTGCCGATACCTGCCCAGGTGGCGGCGATGCCATAGCGGAAACCGAACTGACCCGCGTAACCGACAAATACCACGGCGGAGAAGTAGCTTGTGCCATAGGCGAACGCGCTCATCCATGGTCCGACGTTACGTCCGCCGAGTACGAAGCCATCGACGGTTTTCGTGGTGCGCCGGCAGTAAATGCCTACCGCAAGCGCGATGCCCACGAATACCAATACCAGCAAAACCTTACCTATCATGATTTTTCCTTCTATGTAGTGCCAATAACGACTTGGCTGGATAAAACGACTCAAAAACCCGCGACCTCAGAGCCCTCGGCGAGAGTCTGACCTTGAAAACGCACACGGTTTTAGCCAAAAAAATAGCACCGGCAAAACCGTGTGCTATCAGTATCGGTAAAAGATATGAGGATTAAGCAACGCAGATCCCTGGGCAAGATGCTCACTCATGACCGCACGAGCCGACTCGGAACTGCACTGACGAGCAAAACCCGCACTTGCCCAGACGCAAGTCGTCAAAGAAAGTTGTTGTTTGTCCCCCGCTCTATCCATACGCGGGTAACTTTACCACAGTCTTATCCAATAGCAATAAAAAACGCCTATCGGAGACGGATCACGATAAGCGTTTTTGTCGGAGGGAAGGGGCCGCTTCCGAGCTGCCTGAAGCTACTTCCGAGCCGCCTCAGGCTACTTCCGAGCTGCTCTCGGCCAAGCGGCCACCAAGCTTAGCTGCTGAGCTTACTTGGCCTTACGATGAAGGTCGACCGAGGAGGAAAACGGCTGCACGACTGTGGGGCTCTGAATTCCTGATACGAAAAATGTTTTAGCAATGGTCGCCTTGATGGTTTTGACGAAGTTGTTCAGCATTGTTTGCTCCTTTCTTTTGGTCGCAGTTTCAAACAAACACGTACCTTCATGCTTCGTTCGGCCGCGACGCACCGAGGTGCGTCCCTTGCGGCAGAAGTTATAGTACGGCCCTTGTCAGCCTAAATCCATTGCCCAGAATGAAAGGAAAAACTTGCCTTTGAGGCATACTTGCAGCGAGTGCCGCCTGAAACCCAGTGATCTTTCTAAGACAGCTCCTTGACTTAAACAAAGCGTCTAAGTCTTTTATGACTTTAAGGAAGTCCCGCCTCAGAGGTTTCTTTCTAAGACAGCTCTCTGATAGCGGCTTTGACGCTGTCCAAAAATACTTGGGCCTGCTGAGATAAGGGATATTTCTTTGACCAAATGAGACCATTGACGTCTTGAAGAGCCGGTCGCAGGCGTCGATGAGTCAATCCGGGAATCTCGAACAGCCCATCATAGGTAAAGGAGTAGCCGAGGCCTTCTCGCACGATAAACATACTGTTAAGCGTCAGATTTTGAGTGGCGATGAAACGCGCTTTTTCAAGTGAATCACCGAACCAGCGATTGAGCACTCCGGTTTTAAGAGCCTGACGAGGCATCATGACGTTTTTGCCTTCGAAGTCTTTGGGCGATACCGTCTTTTTGCGCGCGAGAGGATCGTCCTTTCGCATGTAGACGACCCAGTTATCCCGAATGGGAAATTCCAGCCGCTCATAGCCGGGACGGCTCACCAGTTCGGTCTCCAGCACGAAGTCCAAAATGCCCTTGCTCAGATCCTCGATCTGATCAAGACTCGCGCCGCTGTAAAACTCGGTCAGAATATCGGGATGATCCTGGGACATCAGCTTGATGGCCCGAGCGATCACCTCCATGCCAAGAGTGCCTCCAACCCCTATGCGCACAGGTCCGCTCACGCGAGCGGTACCTTTCACCAGCTCCTCTTCGGCCTTGTCGGCGAGATCTATGATGCTCTTCCCGTAGTTATAGAGGGCCTCGCCCTCTTTGGTGAGGATAATCCGCTTGTTCACCCGCTGATAAAGGGATTTGCCAACCCGGCGCTCCAACTCATTAAGCTGACGGGAATAGGTGGGCTCCGTCAGATGAAGAGCTGCCGCCGCGTTCGATATGCTTCCTTGATCGACAAAGGTAACGAAGTAACGCAGTGTCCTCAGCTCAAACAAAGTCTCTCCCATCCTCCTAGTTTCATCAGGCGTTAGAGTACCATTGATGACCCTCGCGCAGCTCGTCTAGCCCAAAGCACCGGAAAAGATACAAGAACTGGTAAAGCCTCCAAAGGAAAACAATTCCATGACTACCGGGCGCTGAAGTCCGGGCTGCGAGTAATCTGTTGTAAGCTAGTCTCAGAGGAAAAGCTCTCAAGGGAAGCTCTTCATGAAGCCCTTCATGAAACTCTTCATGAAACTCATTACGAGGATTCATAAGGGAAGATAAGAGAAGATCTTCAGAGCGCCATCTGAGGAAAGTTTTCAGCCACATGGAGAAATGAGACTTTCCTCGAGTCAACGAAAGAGAAGGTGGACACGATGGCAAACGGGAACACTAACCCCACTCCGCGCCCCCAGTATGAGGATATGCCGGTACCGGCTCACGCAGAATCCTCCAGCGACAGGCTCGAACTCGCCAACGAAGTGGCCCAGGAGACCGAGGCTCAAGACAAGAAGGTTGACAAAAAAGACGACTCTGAGGATTCAGAGGGAGAAGATGATGGGCCCTCGCTTGCGGAAAGCTTCGGGGCCCTTAAAGAAAGAACCATTCACTCCAGAGATCTGAAGGATCAGAAGCGTCAGCACGAGCAGCTTCTTCAGCAGATCGAAGACGATGAGGCCACCCTCGAGGATAATCGTTACATCCTCGAGAACTATGATAACGAGGTGGCCCATCAGCAAAGTATCGTGAACACCACCACCCGTGATCGCGATAAGGCTCAAGCTGCGCTCAGTGACATCCAGAAACAGATTCAAGATCAGCAGACGGAGCTCAGCACCAAGGAGAAGGAACACAAGTCCATCCAAAAAAGCTACGATACCGAAAAGGATCGGGCGAAAAGCGTGCTGGACGAAGCCAAAAAGCAGGTCTCGAAAATTAACAGCGAGGCCGATAAACTGGCACGCACCATCTCCGATGGCGAAAAGCAGATAGCATCTCTGAAGGTCACCGCCGATACCGCTACCGATGAAAGCAACCGGCAGACGGCGCTCAACAATATCAGCACCATCAGCCAGCAGATCGAGGCGGCTAAAGCCAGCCTCCAGCAGGTGGAGAACCAGCGTGGTGTCGCCAATTCCCAGCACACCTCAGCTCAGGCAAGCTACAACGGTGCCGCCAAAGCGCTCAAAGACATCACCGACAAGCATGACGACGAGGAGAAGAAGCTCAAGAAGTCCATCAAGGGCCTCCAGGACAAAGAAAAGAAGACCCAGGAGGAGATCGATGGGCTAAACGCTACCATCAAGCAGGCTCAGGATCGCATCGCCTATGCGACGCAGGTTAAGAATAATCCCCTCGCCACTGATCAGCTGGCTTCTTCCATCGAAGACAGCAAGCAGCAGGAAGCCGACCTACAAGACACCATCGAAGATATGGAGGAAGCCCACCAAGAGCTCAAACAACGCTCTCGGAAGGCCGTGCTCATCATCGTACTCGTCATCTTGGTGGTATTGGCTTGCATCGGACTCTGGTTCTTCCTGAGCACCCGTCAGTAGCGCAGCGAGCAGTGGCGCCAGCAGCGTAGCAAGAGCGAAGCGAGCAGAAGTGCCAACAGCGTATCGAGTGGTGCGCCAGATAATAGTGCGTTCATCATGGGCGCTCCCACTCCAAATGCGTCTATTTGAACAATGAGAGAGGATCACAATGGCTGAACATCAAGAGCATCTTCGTGTCGGCGTCATCATGGGCTCAAAGTCCGATATGTCCACGATGGAAGCCTGCATGGACACCCTTAAGGAATTTGACGTTCCCTACGAGGTCAAGGTGGCAAGCGCTCACCGCAAGCCCGCGGAAGTTCACGAATGGGTACGCAACGCCCAAGATCGAGGCATAGGGGTCATCATCGCCGCCGCCGGCAAAGCTGCTCACCTGGCGGGCGTTGTCGCAGCCTACACGCCGCTACCCGTTATCGCTGTCCCCATGAAGACCAGTGATTTGGGCGGCTTGGACTCTCTGCTCTCTATGGTGCAGATGCCATCCGGTGTGCCGGTTGCCTGCGTGGCTATCAACGGAGCGAAGAACGCGGCGATCCTCGCCACTCAGATCTTGGGTGTCGGCGACGCGAGTTTGCAAGCCAAGATCGTCGCCTTCAAGCAGGAGATGGCAGAAAGTTAAGATAGCGGCTTGCACTGGCGATTTCCAGGCGTATACTTCGTAACACAATTTCATACGTGCTATGACGAGGAAAAGTAGGGGCCAACCTGCCTTTCAGAGAGCCAGCGGATGCTGAGAGCTGGCGACAGGCGTTCCGAAAGCCACCTCCGAGCAGTTCGGATGAACGTTGTTTCTTCCCACGGACGACCTCCGACGGTGATTAAACAACCAGTAAGCTGAGCCGGCGATCACCGTAATCGGTCACAGAATATCCATTCTGTCTGTGTGTACCCTCTGAGCAGATGGATCGCAGATGGATGGGGCTGTTTTTCTTTATGGATGTCTCGGGTCAGCTTGCCCGAGATTTTTTATGGCCTGAATGTATGGGCCTAAAGAGCCGAGGAGAAAAGAGCCTCATTACCATGAACGAAAATGCGCCATCCGGATCCGCTAATCGCGGTCAACGAACAGCCGCCCAGGTGGGAGCCCCGCAAGGGCTCGGAAGCCACTCACCGAAGCAGGGGGAGATAATGACCGGCGCTCAGGCGGTCATAGCCTCGCTTGAGGCCGAGGGAGTCGACTACGTCTTCGGCTATCCGGGAGGCCAGGCGTTAAAGATTTACGACGCCCTCTACGATTCCAAGCAGATCACCCACATTCTGGCTCGCCATGAGCAAGGAGCCGTCCATGAGGCGGACGGTTACGCCCGCGCCACAGGACGTCCCGGCGTGGTCATCGTGACCAGCGGACCGGGAGCCACCAATACCGTGACCGGTATCGCGACCGCCTATATGGACTCGGTGCCGCTCATCGTCGTCACCGGCCAGGTGCCTCGCGCGGTCATCGGTACTGACTCGTTTCAGGAGTCGGACATCGTGGGCATCACCATGCCCGTGGTCAAACACAGCTACCTCCTTCAGTCGGTGGACGAACTCACCACGGTTTTCAGGGAGGCCTTCCATATCGCCACGACGGGACGTCCCGGACCCGTACTGATCGATATTCCCTCGGATCTTGCCAGCGAAAAGCTCGTTTTCGATTATCCCGACGAGGTGAGTCTCCCCTCCTATAAGCCCACTTACAAGGGCAACATGAAACAGATTCGTCAAGCGGTCGCGCGCATTGAAGAGGCGCACCAACCCGTGCTATACGTGGGAGGCGGCATCATCATCTCAGATGCCACGGATGAGCTGACGGCCCTCGCCGAGCTCATGGAGATTCCCGTGGTCACCACACTCATGGGCAAAGGAGCCTTCCCCGCGAGCCACCCCCTCAACCTTGGACCCGTGGGAATGCACGGATCCAAGTATGCCAACCTCGCCATGACCGAAAGCGACCTGATCATCGCCTGCGGCGCCCGCTTCTCCGATCGGGTGACCGGCAAGCTGAGTCAATTCGCTCCCCATGCCGACGTGATCCATATCGACATCGATCCTGCGGAAATCGGCAAAATCCGTGAGGCGCAGATCCCTATCGTCGGCGACCTCAAAGGCGTCTTAGCGGGAATCGTCTCAGCGCTGGTGAAGCGCAACAGCCAACCCAACGACGCCCCATGGATCGAGCGCGTCAACGTTTGGCGCAAGCGCTATCCCTTCTACCACAGCGACATCAAGGAAAAGCCCGATGAGATCGTACCTGAGCTGGTGTTAGAGACACTATCCGACAAGCTGGATCCTCAAAAGTCCATCGTCGTGACCGAAGTGGGTCAGCACCAGATGTGGGCGACTCAATTCATCGAACGAGAGCGCCCGCGCAGCTTCCTCTCCTCCGGCGGCCTTGGAACTATGGGCTTTGGTTTCCCGGCGGCTATCGGCGCGGCCATTGGACGACCGGATTGCACGGTGGTCTGCATCGCCGGCGACGGATCGTTTCAGATGAACACCCAGGAGATGGCCACCGCCGCCATCAACGGAGTGCCGGTCAAGGTGCTGATCATGGATAACCGCTGCCTAGACATGGTGCACCAGTGGCAAAAGCTCTTCTACAAGGGACGCTACTCGGAAACTCTCTTGGATCCGATTCCCGATTTCGTGAAACTCACCGCGGCCTACGACTGGGAGGGCGAGCGTATCGAAAATCCCGCGGATTTGGACGCGGCGCTCGACCGCATGCTCAACTCTGATGTGCCCTACCTCCTGGATGTGGCAATCTCGCGGGATCAAAACGTCTATCCCATGGTCGCTCCGGGCAGTGGCTTGAACGAAGTCATGGGCGCGATCGACGTCGCTGTCGGCGCCGTGCGCACCGATATGCCGGATTCCTTTGCCGCCTCCCCCGCCCCTTCTCCCTGCGCTCAAATCGACGCCCAGTTCGGAGGTCGTTGGGAAAGCGATCCGTTCGACACCGGCGCTCGCATCGGACAGCGCAACGCCGATGGGAGCCTGGTGACAGATGAGGAAGGCGTCCTCAAGAAGCAGGCTCACCGGTCGAAGCAGACCGCCCAGCCCGACTCTGAGTCCAAGGAAGGAGGCCGCTCATGAGGCACATTCTCTCGGTCTTAGTGGACAACAAGCCGGGCGTGCTTTCCCGCGTCACCGGTTTGATTTCTCGTCGCGGCTTCAACATCGAGTCGCTCTCCGTCGGTCCCACCGAGGACGTCACCCTGTCTCACTTGACCGCCGTCGTCAACGCCGACGATGTGGCCTATGAGCAGATCACCAAACAGCTCCATAAGCTCATCAGCGTCTATAAGATCACCGACCTGACCGACGTGGATGCGATCGAGCGTGAATTGGTGCTCTACAAGGTGAACGCCGTTCCGGAGCGCCGAAACGAGATCATCGAAATCGCCAACATCTTTCGCGCGAAGATCGTCGACGTGGGACGCACCTCGCTTACCATCGAAGCCACCGGCGACGAGTCGAAATTGAAGGGTCTGGAGGATCTCTTCCGAGCCTACGGCATCAAGGAAATCGTACGAACGGGCAAGATTGCCCTCTCGCGCAATTCGAAGGATTAGCCACAAAGAATTGATCAGTCCGATTGGCCGATTGGCTCGATCGACCAATCGGATTGATTGGCCAATCTGATCAATCAATCAGCTCAAGGGACTAAGAAGGACCGATAAAGCGAGTGCCAGATTGTCCTTTGAACGCTTCAGGCGCCTTATCCAGCTTGCCGATGATAGCCACACGTCCAGGCTTGGATTTCACGAAGCGAATAGCCGCTTTCACCTTCGGCTCCATAGATCCTTTCCCGAACTGCCCTTCCGCGAGAAAACGCTCCGCGTCGGCCACCGAAAGGTTCTTCAGGTCTTCTTGATCCGGGCGTCCAAAATTGATCGAAACGTATTCGACTCCTGTGAGCAGAATGAGCATCTCGGCGTCGCAATCCTCGGCTAAAAGCTCACTGGCCAGGTCCTTGTCGAGGACGCAAGGAATGGACTGATAGGTGCCGTCTTCCTGCTTCGCCACGGGAATGCCGCCTCCACCGCAGGCGATGGCGATGAAGTCGTTGTCGATGAGATTGAGGATGGAGGCCGCCTCGAGAATGCGCTTCGGCTCGGGAGAAGCCACCGCGCGACGGCAACCCCGCCCCGAGTCCTCCATGAACTGCAGGCTGGGATCTTCCTTCACCATATCCATGACCTGGCTCGGCGTAAAGAAGGCGCCGATGGGCTTTTCGGGATCGGTGAACGCCGGATCGTCCTTGTCCACCTCAATGCGGGTGATGATCGTAGCCACATGCCAAGGAAGATTCTGGCGAATGATTTCGTTCACGAGGCCTTGCTGAAGGTGATAGCCGATAAAACCCTGAGTGATCGCCACGGAATCCGTCAGATCTATCAGCGGGAACCGCCCCGCCATCTGGTGGGCGATGCGCATCGCGTTTTGGAACATCCCGACCTGGGGTCCATTGCCATGGGTGATGATGATCTCATTGCCCATCTTGGCCAACTCGATCAGAAACGGGACCGCTTTGTTGATCGCGTCCATTTCCTCCTCGGCCGAATTACCTAAGGAATTGCCTCCTAATGCGATGACCACGCGATTGGGCCGTTTCAATTCTTCACTCACGCGATGCTCCTTATTCCGCAGCGGTGCTTCGAGTCGTTGGCTTGTTCTCATCAGTGGATGGATTGTCGCTATAACTCATCTTACCTTCTGCCAGCGTATAGGTGCCAAAGGCGAAACCGTCGGCTTGCCTATGGCGAATGCGCAGACAGGTGTTTTCAGTGGTCATCAACGCTCGCGTCAACTTACCGACGGCGAGGGCCGAATCGTCATCAAGAGCCGCATCCACCTCATCGAGCAGCATCACCTCAGGGCTTGTGACGAACGCTCGCAACAGCGCGACGCGCGCTTGCTGACCGCCGGAGAGCTGAGACGCGTCTCGATCCAGCTCCACATCCGACAGATCAGCCA
>CANRPV010000058.1 GCA_947632575.1 uncultured Eggerthellaceae bacterium
GGGTAACACCGTCTTTGAGGAGCTCGATAAAGTCGCTCCAGGTTGGTCTATAGCCCAGGTGCGCAATCTCCTCGGCGCCTTCCTTTTTAGCGGGGAAGACGTGGAGAAGAAGGTCAGCGTCTTATCGGGTGGAGAGAAGAGTCGCCTGGCTCTGGCTAAAATGCTGGTCGCGCCAAAGCCGCTGCTCTGCCTCGATGAACCCACTAACCACCTCGATATCGCGTCGGCAGATATTTTGGAGCAGGCGCTTAAACGCTTTGAGGGAACCATTCTGTTTATCACCCATGACCGTCACCTTATCAGCGCCGTGGCTAATCGGATCGTGGAAGTGGTGGATGGAAAAGTCACCAACTACGAGGGTGATTATAACTACTACCTCTATAAATCAGGGCAGTTGGATAAGCCTGCGCCACAGGAGAAATCCCTCGTAGATAAGGTATTTGCCGCCGAGTCGAAATCCACTGCCGCAGCGAGCCGCCAAGACGGACACCAAGCTAGCCAAGCTGAGCGGAAACCGCGGCGGAGCACAACCCTCACGCAGCCAAAGCAGAGCGCTCCGAAGACCAAAGAGCAGAAACGGGCCGAAGCTGAGGCGCGAAACAGGGCTTACGCCGCTATCAAGGATCAGCGCAAGCGTCTCGAGGTGTTGGATAAACAGCTCGCTCGGGACAATGCTCGGATGGAAGAGCTCTTGGAGAAGATGGCCGATCCGGATTTCTACATCAACGAGGAGGCCTCATCGGACGCTATAGCCGAGCATGCGGCTCTCAAGCGTCGTATTGAACGTGCTGAAGAGGAGTGGCTCGAGCTTTCCACGATTGTGGAGGAGGAGATAGCCCGCATGGATGAGCGTTCATGTCTCAATGTTGTGCTCGTGGAGCCTGAAATCCCTCAGAACACGGGAAACATCGCACGGACCTGCGCATGCGTGGGTGCACGACTTCATCTGGTGGATCCCATGGGCTTTAATCTCAGCGAGAAGCATCTGGCCCGTGCTGGTTGTGATTATTGGGACCAGGTGGAGATCGTTCGGTGGAATTGTCTCGATGCCTTTCTTGAGGCATGTGGTCGCAAGGAGTTACATCTTTTCACGGGCCAAAGTGATCGCAGCTTCGATGAAGTCGCCTATGGACCTGGTTCCTATCTTGTGTTCGGTAGGGAAAGTCGCGGTCTTGATGTGAACTTTCTCAATAGCCGTAAAGATCAATGCGTACGTATCCCGATGCGAGAGGGACTTCGCAGCCTCAATCTCTCCAACGCGGTTGCTATTGGTCTTTATGAGGCGTTGAGGCAAAATCGCTACCCCGGCCTCATGGTTCGCTATCCTATGAACTAATTTGAGGATTAGGAGACTTATCATCTTGAATGATGAAACTGGGGTTAGACTATAGCCATGGGCAACCTTGATCTCCCTTATATTATTTGCGCGGTTTTAAGCTTTATCCCGGCCATCATCTTCCATGAGGTCATGCATGGCTTTGCAGCTTACAAGCTGGGGGATCCGACGGCGAAACGCTCCGGGCGACTTTCGCTTAATCCGCTCAAACATATCGATCCTTTCGGTACCGTCATCATGCCTTTGCTGCTTATAGCGATGGGGTGGCCGGTTTTCGGTTATGCGAAGCCGGTGCCCTATAATCCCAGCTATTTTAAGAATCCTCGCCGTGATGACTTCATTGTGGGCGTGGCTGGTCCATCGGCGAATCTCATCCTTGCCCTTCTAGCGGCATTAGTATCGTTTCTGTTGCACCCCATGGCGGAAGCATGGGCCGTGCAGAACATGTTCTTCCTCTATTTCTATTATCTCTATTTGCCCATGTTCACGCTGGTGAACCTCTATTTGATGTTCTTCAATCTCTTGCCCATCCCACCGCTTGATGGCTCCTCCATCATCGCGGTGATCTTACCTCAGCGTTATCTGCCTTCCTATTATCGTATTCAGCGCTACGCCATGCCATTTTTCCTGGTCATCGTTCTTATACTTCCTTATCTGTTGAGAATTAACCCCGTCGGCATCTATCTGGATGTCACCGCGGGTAACCTCGCCGAGCTTTTGCTTCCCTATAACTTCTAGGCGCCCGCCATGGCCTATCACGTTCGCACAGAAAGTTTCGAGGGTCCCTTTGACCTGCTTCTCTACCTTGTAAGCCGGCAAAAGGTCGATATCGGGACCGTTTCGGTGGCAGAGATCGCCGATCAGTATCTGGCGGAAGTGTCTCGGATGCAGAGTCTCGATCTGGATGTGGCCAGCGACTTTTTGCTGGTGGCATCCACGCTTCTCGAAATCAAAGCTCATAGTCTGCTTCCTCATGAGACAAGCGAATTGGAAAATGAGCTGGCCGAGTTGGAGCCCAGCGAAGCGAGGGATCTCCTGATAGGGCGTCTGGTGGAATACAAACAGTTCAAGTCGGCGGCCGCCTCGCTGGAGGCGCGTTTGGACTTGGAAAGTCACTACCATGGGCGGCCCTTTGGACCTGATGAGGAATACCTTCAGGTCATGCCCGACTTTCTTAGAGGCATAACCTTGGACGATCTCGCCATGACGGCCGCTGCCGCTTTGGCGAGGCGCGAAGTGTTTCTGCTCGAATCGGAGCATATCGCTGCGAAGCCCATTCCCGTCGAGCGCTATGTGCGCAGTCTCTATGAGCGGGTCAGAAATGAGAAAACCGTGCAATTCGGCGCTCTTTGCGGTTCGAAAAAGCCCCAGTTGGTGGTCGTGAATTTGCTCGCGGTTCTCGAGCTTTACAAACGCTCTATCGTCAAGATTTCTCAGAAGAAGGCGTTTGGGGATATTAGAATCGACTACATCGAAGGATCGGGGGATCTTCAGTTGACAGGCGCAGATGCGTTGACTTCGGTAAATGAGGCGGTTTTATAAATGGCTTTGGATGAGCATAGCTTGCGAGGAGCCTTAGAGGCTCTCCTTTTTGTCAGCGACGAGCCGGTGAGTCTTTTAAACCTCGCCTCGTTGCTCGAGGAGGACCCGAACGTTGTGCAAGCCGCTTTAGACTCTTTGGCTAAAGATCTCGCTCTTGAAAACCGTGGGTTTCTCCTGAGAGAAGTAGCGGGTGGTTGGCGTCTCTATACCAATCCCGCCTATCACGATCTCGTTGAGAACTACGTGCTTTCGTGGGACACCCGCCGGCTATCGGCGGCCGCTTTGGAAACCCTCGCGATCGTCGCCTACACCCAACCCACCACAAGAGCTGCCATTTCTTCGATTCGAGGGGTCAATTCAGATAGCGCCCTCAACTCATTGGTGGAAAAGGGGCTGGTTCGGGAAGCCGGGGTCGCGGAAAGCCCAGGCAACCCGACGCTTTATGCCACGAGTAAAACCTTTCTTGAGAAATTCGGCCTTCGTTCGGTGGACGATTTAGATTCGCTTGAACAATTCGCACCTGACGAGAGCACGCGGGCGCTCATCGCGGAGCGACTGAGTGCAAGTCGTCGGATGGTATCGACGCCCAGCCTTGAAACCCTTGAGGCTATAGCTCGTGATCAGGAAGAAGCCGTCTTCGACAATCCCTTGGGTCTCGTGGAAAAGATCAACTTCGATAAACTCAGATTCGACACCGACGATGAGTGAAGCTCCTGAAACTCAGCGACTCCAAAAGTTTTTGGCACGGGCCGGAGTGGCTAGTCGCCGGGCATGTGAGGAGCTTATCGTCGCGGGACGAGTGAGCGTCGACGGGGCGGTGGTCAACACTCTTGGCACCAAGGTGGATCCAACGAGTCAAACGATTTGCGTGGATGGTAAGCCTATATCGTTGCCAGAACTTTCAACCACGATAATGCTTCACAAGCCCGCGGGCTACGTTACGACAATGGAAGATCCTCAGGGACGACCTACGGTGGCAGACCTGGTGCCCACAGATCACTATCCCGGACTCTATCCTGTCGGACGGCTTGATACTGACACGACCGGCCTTCTTCTTTTCACGACGGACGGAGAGCTTGGCAATGGCTTGCTCCATCCGCGTCATCATGTCGCGAAGCGCTACCTCTTCCTTGTGGAAGGCACGCCCAGCGATGAGGATCTAGAGCGCCTGCGCCAAGGCATTCAACTAAGCGATGGTCGCACACAACCGGCAGAGGTCTCGCTTGCTTATAACGATGAGGCATGCGCCATAAAAGACGCAATCGGATATGATGACTTCGCCAGTGGTCAGCGTAAACGCCACGGGGGTAAGCGGCGCCGTGAACAGATGGAGAAAGAAGGCAGCTTCGGCTCCATCATCTTGCACGAGGGCCGAAAGCGCCAGGTACGCAGGATGTTTGAGACAATCGGTCACCCGGTTGTCGCCCTTCATCGCGACCGTTTTGGTCCGTTAAGTCTCGACGGTCTCAAACGGGGTTTTTGGCGTGAGCTTCGGGCTGACGAGCTCGATGAACTGAAAGCGCTTACTGGCGAAGCGCACGCCTCATGCTAGAATGCATTTCAGAGCACGGGTTTATCTTGAGTTTCTCTATAACCTCTGCCTCTTGTTTATGAAAGGAAGTCATTGGAAACCGAAGTCTCACAATCACCGTTCTCATCGGTTGCCGTCATCGGCTTAGGCCTGATCGGCGCATCGCTTTCAGCGGCTCTTAAGAAGACCTATCCCGACATTATCGTCTTTGGAGTCGATGTTGACTCCCGAACTCGCGTGACAGCCCTTGATCGTCATTGGGTGGATGAAGTGTCGGGTCCTGCGGATCCGGCGTTTGAGGATTTTATTCGCGAGCGCTGTGATTTAGTGATCTTGGCGACGCCCGTTGCGGCGGTGGACGATTACTTCCAAAAAATCGCCGAGTGGGGCTATGACGGCGTGTTGACCGACACCATCTCCACGAAGGCTCACGTGCTTGAAGCGGCGCAGGAATATCTCGGCAATCAGTGCGACTATATTCCGGGTCATCCTATGGCGGGTTCTGAGCGCAACGGCATTGATGGTGCGCGTGAGGATCTGTTCCAAGGAATCAACTGGATTCTTTGTCCCGATGCGTCGACGGTTCCTGAACATTTCCAGGAGATGCACGAGTTCATTACCGGACTTAACGCACGAGTGATTTCCTTGCACCGGGAAGACCACGATCGGGCTGTGGCTATCGTGAGCCACGTTCCTCACATCGTCGCCTCTTCGCTCATGCAGCTTGCGACTAACCATTGCGACGAGAATCGCTCGCTCATGCGTCTGGCCGCCGGTGGTTTTAAGGATTCGACGCGTATCGCTGCCGGGTCTCCTCAGCTGTGGTGTGGCATCGCCTTTGACAATGCGGAGGCGCTGCGAGAGGGCCTTGCTGAGATGGAGGGCATAATCGATGAGTTTCTCGACGCCCTTGATCAGGGGGATCGCAGTCGTTTTACGAAAATTCTCGCCGAAGCCGCCGATGCTCGGCGCTCTCTTCCCGCCGCCTGGGTACCTTCTACAGACAAGCTCTTAGAAGTTCGCATTCCTATGGTGGACCGAACAGGCATTCTTGCCGAGGTAACCACCATTGCTAGCTCCGTTGGTTGTAATATCCAATCTATCGAGATAGACCACGTAACCGAAGGCAATGCCGTTTTGAGCTTGGTTTTGACCGATGAGGGAGATATCGGTCAGCTATCGCTTAAGCTTATTACCGCAGGTTTTTCTGTATCGTTTAGTCCACTCACGGCTAAGGAGAACACCCATGTCCAGTGACGTAACGCTTATCGATCCTCTGGAGGGTCCGATTCGAGGCACGACGAGGGTACCGGGAGATAAATCCATTTCTCACCGGGCCGTGCTGTTTTCAGCTATGGCGGAGGGCACCTCACGCCTTTCGGGTGTTCTCGATTCCGCTGATGTGAATGCCTCCATTGAAGCGGTGCGCGCTCTGGGAGCTCAGGTGGATCTCGAGAAACAAGCCGATGGAAGCTTGGAGGGCACGATAACCGGTTGGGGCTCTGAAGGCCCAAAACAGCCTGATAAGCCAATCGATTGCGCGAACTCCGGCACCACGGCGCGCCTGCTTATGGGTGTTTTGGCACCGTGGGATATTCAGGTTGAGCTCACTGGCGACAGTTCGCTTAAGAAGCGTCCTATGCGGCGCATCACCGCTCCCTTGATGAAGATGGGAGTGCGCTTTGAGCCGGCAGGGCAGGAGCTCCTGCCTATCACTGAGATCGGAACGCCGAAGCTGCGTGCCATCAACTATGAGGCTCCTATGGCTTCAGCCCAGCTCAAGACCGCTGTGCTTCTCGCTGGTGTCTATGCCCAGGGGACCACAACGGTAAAAGAGCCCGCTCCTTCGCGCAACCACACGGAGCTCATGTTGCCTGAGTATGGTGTTCCCACCACCGCCTCAAGCCAGACTGCCTCGGTTAAAGGACCGGCGCTCATGCAGGCGAGCGAAGTGGTTGTGCCAGGTGATCCCTCCTCGGCTGCCTTCCTGGTCTGCGCGGCGGCAATCAAGCCCGGAAGTGATCTCACTATAGAAAACGTAAGCCTTAACACCGCTCGCACCGGTTTCGTACGGACGCTTGAGCGTATGGGTGCGGATATCGATGTGGTTCATACAGGCCAAGAGGGCAAAGAGCCCAATGGCACGATTCATATCAGCTACACGCCTGTTCTGAGAGGTTGTGAAATTCCCGCTCAGCACATTGCGTCTTTGGTAGATGAGGTGCCGATTCTTTCGTTGGTGGCCGCTCATGCAAGAGGCGTGACCGTCTTTAAAGAAGTGGGCGAGCTGCGCGTTAAAGAAGCTGACCGTCTTGCCGCCACCATCGAGGGTTTAGCCCAGCTTGGCATCGATGCATGGGAAGAGGGTAACGATCTTTACATCGAGGGCAATCCCGATCTCGTGGTGGCTCCCGGTCTTACCTTTGAATCCTATGGTGATCATCGTCTAGCGATGACCTGGGCCATAGCTGGTCTTACATCCAACGTACCTGTGGAGGTCACGCGCTTTGGATCGGTGGCTGTAAGCTACCCGAATTTCCTAAGCACGATTCAGGGATTAGCCCGATGATTATTGCTATCGATGGCCCTTCAGGGGCTGGTAAGTCGACGGTGGCTGAAGCCGTCGCCAGAAAGCTTGGATTTTCCTGCCTCGATACGGGCGCGATGTATCGGGCGATCGCCTGGAAGGCTCTGGAAGAGGGCGTTTCCTTGGAGGATGATCAAGCGCTCGGGGATCTCGCCCGAAGCTCGGAGATTCAGTTTTACCATGAGGCGGGAGAGCCGCTTCCCAAAGGGGTCGCCATCGATGGCGTCGATGTGACGAAAGCCATACGCACCGCTGAGATCGACAAGGCGGTCTCGCCTGTTTCCGCGGCACCCTCGGTACGGGAGGCGCTCGTAGATCAGCAACGCCGGATAGGTGCGACGGGCGATTACGTCATCGAGGGACGCGACATCGGTACCGTGGTTTTTCCCAACGCTGAGCTGAAGATCTTCCTGACCGCCAGCGATGAAGAACGAGCTCATCGTCGGGTGCGCCAAAACGTGGATCGTGGGCTTGGTTCTATGGACTACGAAGAGGTCTTAGCCGACCTGAGGCGCCGTGATGCCTATGATTCGAGTCGAGCCACCTCGCCTTTGAAGGCCGCGGATGACGCGCTGCTTCTTGATTCTACCGGTGCCTATATCGAAGAGGTCATCGACAAGATCTGCGCTTTGGCTCTTGATCTGGAACGTAAAGGCGATTGATGGGTCTTATCCTGCCTTACAAAGAAATGTGGGACCGACCTCTTGGCGGAATCAGCGAGGAGAAAGAGGTTCCCCATTGGTTCGGCAATATCGCGTATGTGATCGTGGGAGCCATTTTCAAGCTTTGCTTTCGTTATAAAGTGACGGATCGTGAAAACCTGCGGGCTTTCAAGGGCCAAAGTGGCGTGCTTCTCATCGCCAACCACACGTCTTTTTTGGATGTGGCTTTCATGTATCTCGCCGCCCGTCCATCTCAGTGGGTTCGCTTCATGGGTCGCGACACTCTTTTTGACAATCTTGGTGGTTTAGTGGGTCAGATCCTGTCTCGAGTGGGCGCTTTTCCCGTCAAGCGTGATAGCGCGGATCGGCAAGCCATCAAGCGGGCCACGCGCATGCTTAAGGATCGAGAGATCGTAGGGATTTTGCCCGAGGGGACTCGACGTGGCAAGGGTTCGATGAAGCCCGAGCTTCATGCGGGTGCGGCTTTTATCGCTCGCATGGGTCATGCCCCGATTCTGCCTATGACTGTTCGTAATGCGGAAAACGTCAAGCGCAAAGGAGAAAGGCTGCGTTTTCCCAAGATCACGCTCGAATATGGTAAGCCTGTTTTGGTGGGAGATTTCGACTTCCTTCCTAAAGCCGAGCGTTTAGATGCCTGCACCTGGTATGCCATGCGCGAGTGTTTCGCTCTCTCGCAGCATAAGTCTCGTGAAGAGGTTGATATGGTGGCGCTCTTTCCCGACTCCACCGATTACAGCGCTGTTTTTGCCGAGCATCCGATTCCCGAGCATGATTCGGAAGAGATCGTCGCCGCCTTACAACGGCAACGCGAAGAGGAAAGCTCCTCATGATCGTCATTCGCGCTCAGCATGCGGGCGCCTGCTACGGTGTTCAGCGAGCGCTCGGCCTTGCCGACTCGGTGCTCGACGGTAATTCGATCGTCTATACCTTAGGTCCACTCATCCACAATCCACAGGTTGTGGGCAGTCTCGAGGCGAGG
>CANRPV010000059.1 GCA_947632575.1 uncultured Eggerthellaceae bacterium
TAATACACCCATCAAAAGTGCTGACGAGAAGCCTAAAAAGAAGCTGAAAAAGCCTGCGAAGATCGCGCTTATTGCCATAGCAGTGATTGTCGTTCTTTTGGGTGGCACCGGAATTACTCTCTGGGGTCTTTACACGGCAGGCGCCATGAACCTCCATCAGAATGCCGATAACCTTCAGAACTCTGATAATTCTATTGCTTATGATGAGGGAAAGACTATCTACTACAACGGCAAGAAGTACGTCTACAACGATAACATCGTTTCAATCTGCGTCATCGGCTACGATCGGAAATCATCCGACACCACCCATGAGGGGCAAGCAGACGCCATTATGGTTGCTGGACTGGACACGATGACAGGCCAGATGAACGTACTTATCGTTCCTCGAGATAGTATGATTGACGTACGGGAAGAACTTGTCCATGGTACGAAGGTCAACGGACAGGAAATAATGCAGCTTGCACTAAGCTATGCATTCGGAGCCAACGATGAGGAATCCAGTGAAGCGGTAGTGGATGAGACCTCTCGTATTCTCTACAACATGCCCCTGCGCTACTACTACACCATCAATATTGAAGGAATCTCAACGATAGCCGACTCCATTGGCGGCGTTTATTTGGTTCCCGAAGAGTCTATACCCGTTAATAAAAACATCCAGGCTGGAGTGCCTATTACGCTAACCGGGAAAAATGCCTACGATTTCGTCCATTGGCGGTCCACTGAAGGTGACAATACCGCCCTTATGCGCCAACCTAGACAGATGCAGTTCATTAAAGCGTTTGCCTCTCAAGCCCTCGAAAAGGCAAAGACCAACCCTGGCATCTTCTTGGACGTATACAACTCGCTTGCCTCTTATGCCACGACTAATCTCGGCGTGACAGAGCTGACCTATCTTGCGGGCACTATGATCCAACATGATGTCGGAGACGTGAATATTCTCACCCTTCAGGGCGATTTGAGCATTAATCCTGATACCGGATATGCCGAGCTATTCTTGAACCGTGACAGCGTCTATCAGGCCGTCTTAGCCATGTTTTACACCGAGGTAGGCGACGCTCCGACTAATGAGCAGTCGACACCTACCGACGAAAACGGTAACGTTATCGAAGGAGAGAATCAGACGATCGCACAACCTGATGTGAACGCTGCTAATCAGGCGGTCGCACAGGCAAGCAGATCCTAAAAAGACTCTGAGAGTTCTATAAGACGCCGCTTGTTTTCAGCATATCGAGTTATAAGAACGAGATCATCAATGATGATCTCGTTCTTATCTATGCCGGGCTATCATCTTCGTATTGTCTAAACCTGGAAAAAAGTGTCAGAAATTACATTTAATTCCGGAATTAAATGTATAATATTACATTATTTTCCAAGTTTGAAAGTAAGGCTTACTCATGAAGCGACTCATCGACGAACAGCTCGTTGATTGGATGGCGAATCCTCGACGAAAGCCTCTTCTCCTTTTTGGTGCTCGTCAAGTGGGAAAGACCTACGCGCTCGAGCGCTTCGGGTCAACTCATTTCGATAACTACGTACATATTGACTTTTCAAGAAATACATCAGCTATTGATATATTTGAAGGATCATTGGATCCCAAGCGAATCATTCCTGCTCTCGAAGCCCTGTCACACTCCGACATCCAACCTGAGCGCACCCTAATAATCCTCGATGAGATACAGTCGAGCGAACGTGCCCTTATGGCTCTTAAGTATTTTTGTGAGGACGCACCTGAATACGCTCTGACAGCTGCAGGCAGCTTGCTTGGTGTAAAGCTCCGGGAACATGGCTCATTTCCTGTCGGTAAGGTAGATATGAAATTTCTTCATCCCATGAGCTTTGAGGAGTATCTCTGGTCCCGAAGAGAAGAACGTTTAAGCGAGCTTATCAAGGAACATCTCTTATCGAGGGAAAAATTCCCCTTCCATGAGCGTGCTCTTGAGCTTTATCGCGAATACCTTTTAGTGGGCGGGATGCCTGATGCAGTTCTTGCATTTAACGAATCGGAGAGTTCTGGATCGATAGCTAGCTATGAGGCCGCGCGAGTAAAGCAGCTGGAGATCGATCAGGCCTATATTGCCGATATCGCCAAGCACGCGCCTTCTACTCTGGTACCACGTATCATTGATGTCTGGCGAAGCGTACCTAGCCAGTTGGCACGTGAAAACAAAAAGTTTCAATACAAATCGGTGCAAAGCGGAGGTAGAGCCTCTGTTTACGAGGAATCTGTAGCGTGGCTTATATCCGCTGCCGTCGTAGAAAAGTGCGTCAAAGTCACTGAACCCGTAGCTCCACTAGGGAATTTTGAAGATACTACCTCTTTTAAGCTCTATAGGGCCGATACAGGCCTTCTCTCAGCCTCTATGCAGGTGCTTCCGAATGATATTCTTCCGCAAAGCGGAAAGGCCTCCTCTTTCCGAGGCGCTCTTGCAGAAAACTATGTCATGCAGCAATTCTGTTCCGAGAATATAAAGACTTATTATTGGGGAGTTCCCAGTAAGCAAGAGATCGATTTTCTAGCTCGTAACAAAGCCGGCGACATCATACCAATGGAAGTTAAATCCGGGGACAATGTTCGATCGAACAGCCTTGATGGATTTCGAAGGAAGTACGAGCCTCCTTATGTCGTAAGGTTTAGTACGAAGAACTTTGGAACAGATAAATTCGTGCAGAGTATTCCGCTTTACACGGCTTGCTATTACGCCAAAGAATTTATCCCATCGCCTTCTTTCGTATAGCAGCATTAACTCTTATGGAGTCACCGCTCCATCCATTCGTCTATTCCCCAGGTACAAAATGGCCAATAAAAAATGCCGGCGAACCGGCATTTTTTATCTTGTGTAAGTTAAACTACGTTTGGCCTTCGACTAATCTTCGACCTATCTTCGGCTTGGGTTTCGCGTATACCCTGGCTTACGTTTCCCAAAGCTACGCGCAAACCAAAGCTCGGAGGGCTTACGAACCGAAGAGCTCGATCGTGTCGCCATCCTTCAGCGTGATCATGGCCTTTTTCCAGGTACGGGTCTTACCCAGCTTCTGATAGCGCTGACGCTTCGGCTTCGGCTTCACGTTGAGGGTGTTTACCTTCTCCACCTTGACGTTGAAGATAGCCTCGATAGCCTGGGCGATCTCAATCTTGTTGGAATCCTGAGCCACCTCAAACGTGTAGGTGTTGTTTTCCATCATATCGTAGCTGTGCTCCGTGATGACGGGGCGAATGATGACTTCCCGTGGATCCTTCATTAGCCAAGCACCTCCTCGATATGCTTCAAAGCCTGCTCGGTCATGATCAGCACCTTGTTGTCAATGACCTCATAGGTGTTGATGTCGCTTGCCGGCACGATGTTCACTCTGGGGATGTTGCGGAAGGACAGGAAGGTCTCCACGTCCTCATCGCTGATGACCAGCGTCACACGCTTGTTCTCAACGCCAAGCGCCTTCAGAGCGGCCACAGCGCCCTTGGTCTGAGGCTTCTCGAAGTCGAAGCTCTTCACGACGATGATCTCGTCGTCGGCCAGCTTAGCGGAAAGGGCCGAACGCAGAGCCAGCTTGATCTCCTTGCGGTTGACCTTGAAGTCATAGGAGCGAGGATGCGGTCCGAACACCACACCGCCGCCAGTCCAATGAGGTGCGCGAATCGTGCCCTGACGAGCCCGACCGGTACCCTTCTGACGCCACGGCTTCTTGCCGCCGCCGCGCACTTGACCACGAGTCTTGGTCTCATGGGTGCCCTGATGCCAAGAGGCGCGCTGAGCACGCACCACCTGATGCATCACAGGGACATTCGGCTCGATGCCGAAGACCGCAGCGGACAGTTCAGTGCTGCCAGCCGAAGCCCCCTTCATGTCTTTCATCTCAATCGTTGCCATAGTATATGCAGCTCCTTGCCTTATCGTCTCTGAAGCATCGCTTAAGCCATGCGAACACGCACGACGCCGTTCTTGCCACCGGGAACCGCACCCTTGATCAAGATGAGATTCTGGTCTTCATCGACGCGAACCACCTCAAGATTCTTCACGGTAACCGTATCGCAGCCCATGTGACCCGGCAGACGCAGTCCTCTGAACACGCGGGAGGGCGTTGCGCACTGGCCGATGGAACCGGGAGCGCGATGGAAGTGCGCACCATGTCCACCAGGACCGCCACCGAAGCCATGACGCTTGATGACGCCGGCGAAACCCTTGCCCTTGGAAGTACCGGTCACATCGACGGTCTTCACATCGGCGAAGGCGGCGACGGTGAACTCATCGCCCACCTTGTGCTCGCTGGCATCCTCGACGCGCACCTCGCGCAGATAGCGGGTGGGCTTAACACCCTGCTTCGCGAAATGCCCGGCCATGGGCTTGTTAACCTTGTTCTCCTTGATGGATCCGAAACCCATCTGGACAGCTTCGTAGCCGTCGGTCTCCTTGGTCTTCACCTGGCAAACCAGATTCGGCTCTGCCTGGATAACCGTAACGGGTACGAGCGTGTCGTCGTCGGCAAAGACCTGGGTCATGCCGACCTTCTTCCCGTAGATAGCGTTAATCATCTCGAACCTCCCCTAGAGCTTGATCTCGATATCGACGCCAGCGGGAAGATCGAGACGCATCAGAGAGTCGACGGTGTTGGGAGTCGGCTCCAAGATGTCGATGAGACGCTTATGAGTGCGCATCTCGAATTGCTCGCGCGAATCTTTATTCATGTGCGGCGATCGGATAACGCAATAGAGGTTGCGCTCCGTCGGCAGCGGAATTGGTCCGGACACTTTGGCGCCCGTCTTCTGGGCGGTGTCGACGATGAGCTTCGTGGACTGATCCACGATCTCATGGTCGTAGCCCTTAAGGCGAATGCGAATTTTTTGACTAGCCACTTTGCCTTACCTCCAATAAATGAGCCCGGCCACGCCTTATGCGTTTCCGCCAGCTTTGCTGATAATTTCTTCGGCCACGTTCTTGGGCACTTGTTCGTAGGAATCAAACTGCATCGTGTAGGATGCACGACCTTGGGTTGCGCTGCGCAAGTCGGTCGCATAACCGAACATCTCCGACAGCGGCACCTTGGCGCTGATGGTCTTCGCGTTGCCGCGATCCCCCATTCCCTGAATCTGGCCACGACGGCTGGACAGGTTGCCCATCACGTCGCCCATGTACTCTTCCGGAGTTTCCACTTCAACGGCCATAACCGGCTCAAGCAGCACCGAGGAACCCTTGCGCAGAGCCTCTTTGATGGCCATGGAACCGGCGATCTTGAAGGCGGCCTCAGAGGAGTCCACCTCGTGATAGGAGCCGTCCACGAGCTCGACGCGCACATCGACGACCGGATATCCCGCCACGACGCCCGCGTTGAGGGCCTCTTGGATGCCCTTGTCGATCGGGGTAATGTATTCCTTGGGCACAACGCCGCCGACGATCTTGTTCTCGAAGCTGTAGCCCTTGCCCGGCTCCTGCGGATACATGTTGATAACCGCATGACCGTACTGACCACGACCACCGGATTGGCGAACGAACTTGCCCTCGGCCCCTTGGACCTCCTTGGTGGCGGTTTCGCGATAGGCTACCTGCGGTTTGCCCACGTTAGCCTCGACCTTGAACTCACGCAGCAGGCGGTCGATGATGATCTCCAGATGAAGCTCGCCCATGCCGGCGATGATGGTCTGGCCGGTCTCCTGGTTGGTGGTGACCCTAAAGGTAGGATCTTCCTCGGCGAGCTTCTGCAGGGCGATGGCCATCTTATCCTGCTCGGCCTTGGTCTTAGGCTCGACGGCGATGTCGATAACCGGCTCGGCGAACTCCATGGACTCGAGGATGATCGGGTGCTTCTCATCGCAAAGCGTGTCACCGGTGGACGTATCCTTCAGACCGACCACAGCCACGATGTCGCCAGCAGAGCAGGAATCGATGTCAACTCGCTGATTGGAGTGCATCTGCAGAAGACGACCGATGCGCTCCTTCTTGTCCTTGCTGGCGTTGGTGACATAGCTGCCTGATTCCAGCTTGCCGGAATAGACACGCAGGTAGGTGAGCTTGCCCACATAGGGATCAGTCATGATTTTGAAGGCCAAGGCCGCAAACGGCGCCTTCGGATCAGAGGGACGCTCGTCTTCCTCGCCGGTCTTGGGATCGACGCCCTTGATGGGAGGAATGTCCACAGGACTCGGCATGTAGTCCACAACGGCATCCAGAAGCTCCTGAACACCCTTGTTCTTGTAAGCGGAGCCTACGAACACCGGGTTGAGCTTGCAGGCGATGACGCCCTTGCGAATGGCGGCGCGCAGCTCTTCGACGGAGACCTCTTCCTCCATGAGGACCTTTTCCATAAGGTCGTCGTCGCAGTCCGCGGCAGCCTCGAGAAGCTCCTGGTGACGAAGTTCGGCCTCTTCCCGATACTCCTCCGGAATGGCATCCATCGGCTCGGGATAGGTCATGCCCTTATCGTCGGCCTTGAAGTCCCATGCGGTCATGGTGACCAGATCGACTACGCCCCAGAACTGATCTTCAGCGCCCAGCGGAATCTGAGCGGCCACAGCCGGAGCATCCAGACGATCTTTCATCGTCTCGATAGCGTGGAAGTAATCGGCACCTACGCGGTCGTACTTGTTGATGAAGGCGATGCGCGGAACGCCGTAGCGCTCGGCCTGACGCCACACGGTCTCTGACTGAGGCTGTACGCCGGCGACGGCGTCGAACACAGCCACAGCACCGTCGAGGACGCGCAAAGAGCGCTCTACCTCAGCGGTAAAGTCAACGTGACCGGGGGTGTCGATGATTTGGAAACGATACTCTTTGCCGTTTTCGGAACCGGCGGGATACTTCCAGAAGCAGGTGGTGGCGGCAGCGGTAATGGTTACGCCGCGCTCCTGCTCCTGCACCATCCAGTCCATGGTGGCAGCGCCGTCATGAACTTCACCGATCTTGTGAGTCTTACCGGTGTAGTAAAGAATACGCTCCGTCGTGGTGGTTTTGCCCGCGTCAATATGGGCCATAATGCCGATATTGCGGGTATCTTTTAGATCATTAGTTGGCATGTAATCACCCTAAGGTGTTAGAAGCGGTAATGGGAGAAGGCCCGGTTGGCCTCAGCCATCTTGTACATGTCTTCACGACGCTTCACGGAAGCGCCGGTGTTTTCGGAGGCATCGAGGATCTCGGCCGCGAGGCGCTGCTGCATCGTGTGCTCCTTGCGCTTACGAGAGAAGTCGACGATCCAACGAATGGCAAGCGTCGTGGCGCGACGGGAGTTAACCTCCATTGGCACCTGATAGGTGGCACCGCCTACACGCTTCGGCTTGCACTCAAGAGTCGGACGAACATTGTCCATAGCGGTCTTGAAGACAGACAGCGGGTCCTGACCAGTCTTTTCCTCAACGATGTCAAAAGCACCATAGACGATGTTTTCGGCGAGAGATTTCTTGCCATCCAGGAGCACCTTATTGATGAGCTGGGTGACCAGACGATTGTTGTAGCGAGCATCCGGCTGGGTTTCCCGGCGGACGGCTGCAGAACGACGTGGCATAAAAACTCCTTCTACTTCGGGCGCTTCGCGCCATAACGGCTGCGAGCCTGCTTGCGGTTGTCCACCGCAGCGCAGTCGAGAGCCGCGCGGATGACCTTATAACGAACACCAGGCAGGTCCTTTACACGGCCGCCACGGATGAGCACCATGGAGTGCTCCTGGAGGTTGTGTCCGATGCCCGGGATGTAGGCGGTGACTTCCATGCCGTTTACCAGACGTACACGGCAAACCTTACGAAGTGCCGAATTCGGCTTTTTAGGGGTGGTGGTGTACACGCGGGTGCATACGCCACGTTTTTGAGGGTTACCCTTGAGAGCAGGGGTCTTTTTCTTATCGACCTGCTTTTGGCGCCCCTTGCGCACCAATTGATTAATGGTAGGCAAAACTAAGCTCCTTTTTTCTTATCTGATCGTCCTTGATCATTCCGACGATTCATGTACGCTCAGCTGCTGCGCACACAAAAGCGGAATAGGCGCCAAAAGGCGCGACCGAGAATACTAGGCTTCTTCACCCAGCTTGTCAAACGCCACGCACCCGGGAGTGTCCATCTGCTAGATTTTCATAAGACCAGTTCAGAGCTAAGCGGGAAAATTATTTGCGTATTCGTCGATAATCGCTTCCGCATAACGGGCCATATCATTAAGGTCCTTGACGCTGATGTATTCGTCCAAGGAGTGATAATTGGCCATGCCGGTACCGAGAGTGATGGCAAGGGCGCCCTTTTGGCCGAGCACGTTCGCATCCGCACCGCCCCCGCTAGAAGCCAACTTAAAGTCCAAACCGGCAGCCGCAGCCGCACGGCGGAGACTCTCGATAAGAGGCATGTCCTCTGTATAAAGAATTCCTGGGTAGTCTAGGCGCCAGTCCAACTCCACCGTGCCACCGAAGCGCTCAGCCGCGATCTCAAGTGCGCGGGTCATGGCGTCGCGCTGGGCTAGCACCCGTTCCTCATAGATGGAGCGGCACTCGCCCTCCAGATAGCAGGATTCGCAGACCACATTGCGCGCCTCTCCCCCGCGAATGATCCCAATGTTTGCGGTGGTGCACTCGTCGATGCGGCCCAGTTCCATATGAGTGATGGCGTCTGCGGCCATCTCGATGGCTGATATGCCCTT
>CANRPV010000060.1 GCA_947632575.1 uncultured Eggerthellaceae bacterium
CAAGGGAAGCCCTTTGTGGGCGCGGCGGGAAAATACCTCGACGAACTTCTCTCGATCGCGGGGCTTAAACGCGAAGAGGTCTATATCGCCAATATTTTGAAATGTCGGCCGCCTTCAAATCGAGATCCGCAGCCCCTCGAGATCGAGACGTGCACGCCCTATCTCAGAGAGCAAACCCGTACTATCAATCCTGAATACATCGTCACCTTGGGAAACTTCGCGACGAAATTCATCCTCAAGACTGATATGGGTATCACACGCTTGCACGGGAGTTTGCAGCAAGCTGGTCGTTTTAAGGTGGTTCCCATGTTCCATCCGGCGGCTGCTCTCTATGACAGCAGCAAGAGGGTCGCGCTCGAGGATGATTTCACCACCTTGGGCGAGCTGTTAAGCCAGTAAATCCTCTTTTGACGGGTGGGTTCACATCTTCTGGTGTGCGCGCCCATAAAGATGGGTGAAACTTCGTTTCTCCTCTAGGGTTGATCAGCATTTTGCGCTAAAATCGTAGGGCACTAAAAGCAAGTGAACTGCAAGAGAGACGGTATTGCGGGCCTTTGGCGCGTGGCCGCCTTTTTTATTGTCAGTTTCTCTATAGTCCAATGAGAAGGAGTCCTATGTATCTTATTGAGCAAGTGGAACAACTCAATCCGGAGGTTACGCGCATGGTCGTGCGGGCTCCGCAGATTGCCCGCAAGATCAAGCCTGGCCAGTTCATCATGCTGCGCATCGACGAAACGGGCGAGCGCATTCCTCTGACCATGAGCGATATCGACGTGCTTTCCGGCACCGTCACCATCGTATTCCAGGTCGTTGGCGCCACCACCATGCGTCTGGCGCAAAAGAAGCCCGGCGAATACCTCACCGACTTTGTCGGCCCGCTGGGTAACCCCACCGAGCTGGACAACGTGGGCAAAGCCTGCGTCATCGGCGGCGGTCTTGGCGTGGCCATCGCCTATCCGCTCGTGAAATGGCTCCACTCTCAGGGCTCCGACGTCGATGTCATCGTCGGTTTCCGCAACAAGGACCTGGTTATTCTCGAGAAAGAACTGTCTCTGTCCGCGAGCGAGCTTATCGTCACCACGGATGACGGAAGCTATGGTGTCCAGGGTCTTGTGACCCAGCCGTTGCTGGAGAAGCTCGAAGAGGGTGTGAAGTACGACCTCGTGCTGGCCATCGGCCCCATTCCCATGATGAAAGCCGTGGCGAAGGTGACCAAGGAGGCGGGCATCAAGACCGTGGTCTCCATGAACCCGCTGATGATCGACGGTACCGGCATGTGCGGCGGCTGCCGCGTTAAGGTGGGCGACAAGTATATGCACACCTGCGTTGACGGCCCGGACTTCGACGGCCACCAGGTGGACTTCGATGACGCCCTGCGCCGTGAGCGCATGTATCGCGGGTTCGAGCGCCAGTCCGCCGAGCACACACGCGAAGTTATTGAAGCTTCAGGCGGGAACTGCCATTGCGCATCAATGGCCTCCGCAGTAAGAAAGGAGGCCTAGGCCATGGCCGATTACGAGATCAACCGGCAAAAAGAAAAGACGCCGATGCCTGAGCAGGATGCCCAGGAGCGTGCGAAGAACTTCAATCAGGTGGCTTTGGGTTATGACGTCGAGCAGGCCATCAACGAGGCTCGTCGTTGCCTGCAGTGCAAGAATCGTCCCTGCGTTGACGGTTGCCCGGTGAACGTGCCGATTCCCGACTTCATCAACTGGGTAGCCAAGGGCGATTTCGCCATGGGCTACGCCACCAACAAACGCGCGAACGCCCTGCCCGCCATCTGCGGCCGCGTCTGCCCTCAAGAGACCCAGTGCGAAGGCGTCTGCACGCGCGGCAAGACTGGCGATCCAGTAGGTATTGGATATCTGGAGCGCTTCGTCGCCGACTGGGGTTTTGATCATCCGGCTGAGGCTGCCGCCGCCTTCGCGGTTCAGCAGGGCCGCAACGCCAAGCTCCATGGTTTTAGGGTGGCTATCGTCGGTTCAGGTCCCTCTGGACTTACCTGCGCGGGCGAGCTTGCCAAGCAAGGCGCCGATGTCACGGTTTTTGAGGCTTTGCATGCGGTTGGCGGCGTGTTGAGCTACGGCATCCCCGAGTTCCGTCTGCCGAAGGATTTGGTGGCGCGTGAGATCGCTCTGACCGAGACCCTTGGTGTGAAGTTTGAGAACAACGTGGTTATCGGCAAGCTCTTCGACGTGAAGGAGCTTATGACCACCCAAGGTTTTGACGCGGTGTTCATCGGCACCGGCGCTGGCCTGCCGAGCTATCTTTACATCGAGGGCGAGGGTCTCAACGGCGTTTGCACCGCTAACGAGCTGCTGACCCGCGTGAATCTTATGAAGGCCTATGAGTTCCCCGAGTATGACACTCCGGTCTACGTGGGCAAGAAATGCGTGGTCGTCGGTGGCGGCAACGTCGCCATGGACGCGGCACGTACCTCGCTCCGTCTTGGCGCCGACACAACGATAGTTTATCGCCGTGGTCGCGAAGAGATGCCTGCAAGGGTCGAAGAAGTTCGCCATGCCGAGGAAGAGGGCGTCAAATTCAGCATGCTCACCAATCCGGTGCGCCTGATCGGCAACGATGACGGCTGGCTGACCGGCGTTGAAGTGGTTGACATGGAGCTTAGCGAACCTGATGAGAGCGGACGCCGCCGTCCGGTTCCGGTTGAGGGAAGCAACCATGTGATCGATTGCGATATGTTCGTGATCGCCATCGGCAATCACAGCAATCCTCTGATCTCCCAGACCACTCCTGAGATCAAGGCCAATGAGCGCAACCTGCTGATCGTGGATCCCGAGACCTGTGCCACCTCTATGCCGGGCGTTTTCGCCGGTGGTGATGCGGTCAGTGGCGCCGCGACGGTTATTTTGGCTATGGGCGCCGGGAAACGCGCCGCCGCGGGCATCGCCGAGTACCTGACCAACAAAGCCAGCGAAAATCAGGCTTAGCAAAGATCGGGATCAGGGACTTTCCTGTGGACTTTGATCCCGTCGCCTATATCAACGAGCCGCGCTGGCGCAGCTCCGTCTACGGACTGGAGCGCATCAGCGCATTGATGGAGCGCTTGGATAATCCCGAGCGCTCCTTGGCTTTCATTCATGTGGCAGGAACCAACGGCAAAGGTTCCACCTGCGCCTATCTCTCTCATATACTGCAGGCTGCCGGCTATCGCACCGGGCTTTTTACAAGCCCCTATCTTTTCCACTTCGAAGAGCGCATCAGGGTCGATGGGACAGACATTTCCTCTGATGAGCTTCTGCACATTACGCTTCGGGTAAAGGACGCCGCTGAGGAGGTGGAGGCCAAGCTTGGCAGCCATCCGACGGAATTCGAGCTCATGGCTGCGGTGGCCTTTTGCTATTTTGCCGAGAAGCACTGCGATATCGCCGTCGTCGAGGTGGGGCTTGGCGGTCGCTTAGACGCCACGAATGTGATCGAGTCTCCACAGGTTTGCGTTATCACGCCGATCGCGATGGACCATCAGGAACTTTTAGGGAACACGCTTTCGGCTATCGCCTCTGAGAAAGCGGGCATCATAAAGCCTGGTGCCGCGGTGGTTCTGGGCTTGCAAGAGCCTGAGGCGCACGAGGTGCTGAAAGAGGCGGCCGGCCGTGCGGCTTGCCCCTTGTTTGAGGTTTCACGGCAGGATTTAATCGTAGATCCTCTGGGGCCTGATCTCGGCGGGCATTCCGACTGCCGTCAAGATTGCCGCAATGATTACCACAATGATTACCGTCGTGATTACCGCAATGACTACTATCAAGATTGCCGTCATTTTAGATATAAGGGCATGGCTTTTCAGACGAGACTTCTCGGACTCTATCAGCCCGAAAATGCTGCTTGCGCCATCGAGGCTATAAGGGCTTTGAGGTCGCGCGGTTGGGACGTGTCGGATGAGGCCCTGGGGGAGGGGATCGCTTCGACCCGCTGGCCTGGGCGCTTCGACTGGGTAGCTTTAAGTCCGCTTACCATCATCGATGGGGGCCATAATCTCCAAGGCGCTCAAGCGCTTAGGCGCTCTCTCGAGGAGCTCATAGGTTTTATGGGCGATATGGGGGAGATAAGCGGTATGGCTTTCGAAGATAGTTCGAAAATCCCTGAAATCCCTGAAACCCCGAAGGTTACTTTTGTGATGGGTGTTCTGGCCGATAAGGACTACCAGGATATGATCTGCGAGATCCTTCCTTTGGCTGATGGTTTTTTCACCTATACACCGAGCAATCCTCGAGCGCTTTCAGCAGAAGACCTCGCTACGACTATTGAGGAACTGGCCTCAGGTCAAGGCCTGCCTGTCGATCGAGGTAGATCGTGCAATCAAGCCCGTACGTGCAATCAGAGTCAGCAAGACGACAAAGACCTGTCAGACGACTTGGGCAGGTCGCACAACCAAGCCCAATCGAGCGTTCTGTATATCGAAACGGCAGAGGACCCGGCAGAGGCGCTGGCACAGGCCAGATCATTTGCCGGGTCCTCGGGAATCGTGGTGGCGTTCGGGAGTCTCTATTCGCAGGCTCAGCTTTACGAGGCGATTCAAACTCTCTAAATCTTCAAGCTCCCTCAGCCTAGCTCTGAAGCTTATCGATATAGGCGACGACGTCGCTTACGGTCTCGAGACCTTCGGGCTCTCCAAAATCTATGCCCAGTTGATCTTCGAGGGCAACGATCAGCTCCACCAAATCCAGCGAATCGATGCCGAGGGTCTCAAAGGTGGCATCCTCGGTTACTTTCGTCGGATCAATATGCAGGTTGTCCTTCAGGATGGTTCGAATAACCTCGATGGTCTCCATGGGAATCCCCTCGTTAATTCTCGTCGCTTTGGCCATAACGAATAAGGCCGTAACCACCATCGCGGCGGCGATAGATCACGGTAACCAAATCGGTATCGCGGTCGGTATACACGAAGAAGTCGTGGCCGATGAGGTCGATCTGGATAAGAGCTTCCTCTTGGGTAAGCGGTACAGGCTCCACCTCTTTGACGCGGATGATCTCATCTTGAGAGAGCTCATCCATCAAACGATCGAGATCCAATTCGGTTTCGGGACGGGCGTCTTCACGAGCATAATCAGCAGCCACTTCGGCACCGCGCACCCGGCGGTCGATGATGCGAGTCTTATATTTGCGAAGCTGACGAGCCACTTTGGCTGCCGCCACATCGATAGCGGCATTCATGTCTTCGTCGCTTTCTTCCACATGGATGATGCGGCCTTTGGCTTGAACGGTAACTTCGCAGACCGCTGGCAGAGGATTGGAGGGGTTCTTCTCTCTGCGGAGAACCACCTCGGTGGAGATAGCCTCAGAATCAAATACCTTGAGGGCATTGCCTATCTTCTCTTCAGCGTACTTACGCAGTCTGTCAGAAATGTTCATTTGTCGTCCGGAAACTGTGATAGCCATGATGTACCTCTTCGTCTCGAGGGTTTACTCAGGCAGGCAACTGCTTTCACCCGCTGTGCTCTAAGCATACCTGAAAAGCGCCACTATCTGTGAAGAGATCAGCGATTGACAGCATATCGTTAAACGTTGACAGAATACCCCCAGGGGGTATATAAGATGTGTTGTAACAATCGACTTGGAGGACACTATGACTGAATCGGCAGCGTGCTGTCGTCATAAAGCGCAACCACGCAATGATGAGTTTCGCAAAGACATCGACCGTCGCATCAATCGAGCGGTAGGCCAGCTCAACGGCATTAAAGCGATGATTGATGACAACCGCTACTGCGGGGATGTGCTCACGCAGTTGGCGGCGGTGGAAAGCGCCGTGAGACGTATAGCCTCCATAATCATGAGGGATCATCTTAAAACCTGCGTCATCGATGAGATCAAGGCGGGTAATGAAGAAGTAATCGACGAGGTCATGGACCTCTTTCATCAGTTTGGTTAAAAAGGAATGGCAATGGCAAGCGAGACAAAATACGAAACGCCGGGAGCACCGACGATGGCGGACGAAAAGCCAGGAACTCCGACGACAAAATACGAAACGCCGGAAATCCCAACGACAACGGACGGCGATAAGGCCAACATGAATTTCGAGGATGAACGGGAGGATACTCTTCCCGATACTGCCACCATTCGCCTGGCCATCGAGGGCATGCACTGCGCCAACTGCGCGGCCAGCATCGAGAAAAACTACCGCAAGACCCCAGGCGTTAAGGATGTGAACGTCAATCTAGCCACCAACTCCGGTACGGTCACCTTCGATCCTCAACAGGCGAGCGTCGACGACATGCTCCATGTTTTCGACAAGCTTTCCTTCACGGCAAGCCTTATCCCTGATGATGCGCCTCTTTATGATGAGACTCGTCGCAAGCGGGAACAGGATCGATCTCGCCACGACCTCAAGGTGTTCGCTCTTGCGGCGGTGCTGACCGCTATCATTTTCTGCATCGGCATGCTTCCCGGCGCCCATATGGCCGTGGGGAATTTCCTCGCCCAAAGCTTTGGCATCGCAAATCCCACCCATGCGCAAGCCATGTTTGGAGCGAATCTGCTTCTGCTCGTGCTTACCATTCCGGTGCAGTTCGGCTGCGGTGCTCGCTTCTATAAAGGAGCCTTTGACTCCTTGCGGGGTGGCTCTGCCAACATGGATGTGCTGGTGGCTCTCGGTACCTCTATGGCTTTTCTCTTTTCTCTGTGGATCACTTTTCTCCCCGCTGCGACGGGAGATTGGGTGGGCCACAGCGCCCTTGAGGTCAATGGCGGGATGCCCTATTTCGAGACCTGCGCCATGCTCATTACCTTCGTGCTTTTGGGAAAGGTTCTTGAAGCGCGGGCTAAGGGCGCTACCAACCAGGCCATCGAAGCTCTTATGAACTTGACGCCGCCGCAGGCTTCGGTCGTGCGAGGTGGCGTCGTGATGGAGATTCCGCTTTCCCAGGTAGTGGTGGGCGATCAGGTGCAGGTACGTCCGGGCGAGAAGATCCCGGTCGATGGGCTTGTGCTCAGCGGACGTTCAGAAGTAGACGAAAGCATGCTTACTGGCGAATCCCTTCCGGTGCTGAAAGAAGTGGGTTCAACGGTTACCGGTGGCACCTCTAATACCACCGGCTCGCTCGAGATTCGCGCCTTGCGCGTGGGAGCCGATTCCACCCTTGCGCGCATCGTGCGCGCGGTAGAGGAGGCGCAGGGCTCAAAGGCTTCGGTTCAGCGGGTGGCTGACCGCATTGCAGGCATTTTTGTTCCGACCATTTTGATCATCGCTTTAGTGACTTTTATCGGCTGGATGCTAGCTGGACCCGAAGCTGCGGGTATGACCCGTTTCCAAAACGCTCTCATGCCCGCCATCGCGGTGATCGTAGTGGCGTGCCCCTGCGCCTTAGGTCTCGCGACGCCGACGGCGCTCATGGTCGGCATGGGAAAGGGGGCTCAGTTGGGCATCCTTATCAAGGACGGTCAGGTGCTTGAGCGTCTTTGCAAGTTGACGGCGATGATCTTTGACAAGACTGGCACCATCACTCAGGGAAAGCCGCAGGTCGTAGCCGCTGATGTGAGCGATTCTGACCTTGCGCTGGCGGCGGCTCTTGAACAGAAGAGCGAACATCCTCTCGCGCAGGCAATCGTGGCTTACGCTCAAAAGCGCGGCATCGAAGAGTTCCCGGAAGTGACTGATTTCGAGGCTGTGGTGGGCGATGGTGTGCAAGGCATTATCGACGGCCACCAGGTGTTCGTGGGGCAAAAAACCTTGCAGGCATCGCAGGTCTCAAAGGGAGCGCAGGCGTCGCAGGCGGGTCTTGCCGGAGCGCGACTTGTTATCGACGGCATCGATCGCGGTGGCTTTACGTTCCAAGACGAGCCGAAAGAGGATGCCGCCCGCACCATCGGCGAGCTGCGGGATTCCTTCGATGTCAGTTCCTATATGGTGACCGGTGATGGCTGGGATGCCGCTTATGCGGTGGCCAAAGAAGTGGGCATCGCTCAGGATCATGTGTTTGCGAAGATCAAGCCCATCCAAAAGGCTGAATGTGTGGAGCGGGTCAAATCTTCTCTCAAGGAAGTGGCGGCCGGCTCGGCGGAAATTGGATCGGGCTCGGCGGAGACCGGGTCGGATTCCAAGCGCTCTCAAGGCCCCGTGGTGGCATTCGTGGGTGATGGGATCAACGACGCCCCCGCGTTGGCAGCCGCCGATATCGGCGTGGCGTTGGCCTCTGGCACGGATGTGGCGCTTGACGCTGGTTCAGTGGTGCTGATGCGCAACCATCTGGAGGATTGCGTTACAGCCATACGGCTTTCACGGGCAACGATGCGCAAGATCAAGCAAAACCTCTTCTGGGCGCTGATCTACAACTGCATCATGATCCCTCTCGCGGCCGTGGGCATACTGGCTCCGGCTCTCGCGGGCGCTGCTATGGCTTTCTCTAGCGTATCCGTGGTATCGAACTCGCTTTTGTTGAAGCGTTTCAAATAGGCCTTCGGGAGGGAATGTCACCAGGCAAAGCAGGGGCTTTAATCAGGATTGAGGCCTGAGTCGGCGAGGGTGAGGGCATAGGTCCTATCCCTTCGACCAGTGAGGTTTTATCAGAGCCGCCATAGCGCTCAAGAAGTTCATCGAGTGGACCAGCATCGAGCGCGTGAAGG